>CAZMZS010000014.1:0-38228 GCA_964570675.1 uncultured Roseovarius sp.
AACGAGGACGGCCCCGCCCGGTTTCGGTACAAAACCGCCGTACAAAACGGACGATTTGTACTGAATTTCCGGGCGTCAGCCGGGGCTCAGGCCGCGCAGGCGCTCGGAGCGGCGGCGCAGGAGTTCGACCGTCGTCAGCAGCATGATCGAGATCACCACCAGGATCGTCGCCACCGCCAGAATGGTCGGCGAGATCTGCTCGCGAAGGCCCGTAAACATCTGCCACGGAAGGGTTTTCTGCCCCGCCGAGCCGACGAACAGCACCACCACGACCTCGTCGAACGAGGTGATGAAGGCGAACAGACCCCCGGAAATCACCCCCGGCAGGATCAGCGGCATCTGCACCCTGAAAAACGTCGTCAACGGGTTCGCCCCCATATTCGCCGCCGCCCTCGTGAGCGACCGGTCGAACCCGACCAGGGTGGCCGTTACCGTGATGATAACAAAGGGAATTCCCAGCGCGGCATGGGCCAGAACAACGCCCCAATACGTGCCCTGAAGCCCCAGCCGCGAGTAGAAGAAATACATCCCCGCCGCCGAAATGATCAACGGAACGATCATCGGCGAAATCAGAATCGTCATGATCGCCCGCCGGAACGGAACATGCTCATCACTCAACCCGATCGCCGCCAAAGTCCCGAAACCCACCGACAACAACGTCGCCACAGGCGCGATGGAAATCGAGTTCCACATCGCCTGCTGCCAGTCGTCATTGGTAAAGAAGTCCTTGTAATGCTTGAGAGAATAACCCGCGGGGTCAAGCCGCAGCATCTCGGGCGTGAAGGTGAAGAAGTTCTCGGCATTGAAGCTGAGCGGCATCACCACGACGATGGGCGTGATGAGGAAAAAGAAGACCAATCCGCACAGAACCCGGAACGAGAAGTGGTAAAAGACCTGCAATCCGGTGGTATATGGCGGCAGTTTGGCGCGGTAACGCCCCTCGCCCAGCCAGAAGATGAACCACCCGATCAGCCAGCCAAACAACAGCCCGATCAGCGCTCCCATCGCCCCAGAGAGCATGTAACCCCCTACACCTGCAGCAATAAATGTAATCCAGCGCGCGATACCCTCGCGCCGGAACACGCTCAGCCAGACAAAGGCCAGCGCCACTGTCAGCACAAAGCCGATGACCAAGCCCAGAAACGAGCTGTCATGCGCGGTGCCCACCAGAAGGCCCGCAAAGGCCCCGGCCAGCCCCGCCACTGGGGCAGCGAAAGAAACGGGCTTCGGTTGTGTGATGGTGATTGTCATGGCCTTACCCCAGCTTCACGTTGTCGATGCCGACAATCTTGTCATAGGCCCAGTAGAGGATCAGCACGGCCACCAGCAGGATCGAACCAAGCGCAGCCGCCAGACCCCAGTTGAGCGAGGTGGAGATATGATAGGCAATCCGGTTCGAGATGAACGTGCCGGTGGTGCCCCCCACGATCTCGGGCGTGATGTAGTAGCCGATGGCGAGGATGAACACGAGGATCGACCCCGCCCCGATCCCCGGCACGGATTGCGGAAAATAGACCCGCCAGAAAGATGTCCAGTTGGTCGCGCCAAGCGATCGGGCCGCACGCACATAGGTCTGCGGTATGGTCGACATGACCGAATACATGGGCAGGATCATGAATGGCAGCAGGATGTGGGTCATGGCTACGATCGTGCCGAACTGGTTGTTGATCATCACCAGCCGGTCCGCATCGTTCACCAGCCCCAGCCAGACCAGCGTGTCGTTGATCACGCCCTGTTGCTGCAGCATCACCTTCCAGGCCGATGTGCGCACCAAGAGCGATGTCCAGAACGGCAGAAGCACCAGGATCATCAGCAGGTTGGCAGAGCGCGATGGCAACGTCGCCAGCAGATAGGCAACGGGATAGCCCAGCAAGATGCAGCTGCCCATGATCATCAGGGACATGAACAGGGTGCGCTGGAACAGCTTTATGTAGATCTGTTCATTGTCCGGGCGCGGCCGGAACCCTTCGGGCGTTTTCTGAAGATCCACCGCGTTGAGGAAATACCCCGCCGTGAAGGGCGGCGCATACATCTTGATGGTCTTCCAGTTGTCCAGATTGGCCCAGTCTTCGTTCATGTCGATGAACGCCTGCTTGTAGTCGACAGCAGCCTGGTCTGCCAATCCGGCCTGCGCGGCGCGCAGCTCCTCGGCGCCCGCGCCGTCATAGCCGGAAAGATCGACACCCGAACGCAGGTCTTCGATCAGCGCGACCTTCACCGCCTCCCATGGTTCTTCCTCGGCAACGACGTCCTCGTCGGCAATGGCTGTAAAGACGGCAAAGGCGGTATAAGCACGCACGGTGCGCGGCAGAAGGTCGGCGATATCCTGTGACGGGGCAAAGCCCACTTCGCCGCTAAAGCTCGACTGGTTCAGCTTGGCAAGACGTTCGCGCTGATCCGCAAGAATACCGGATGCCTTGGGCGCGTCATCGGGTCCGCTCATCATGTTGAACCAGAAGGCTTCATCTTCCCAGGAGGCGTCGATATCCTCAAGCGCTTCGATTTGGTCTTCGCCGATATCGTCCACCCGGCGCCCGGACGTGCGGAACATCGAAGAAATACCGGCCTGTTCGTAGTTCAAACGCGATCCGAGGCGCGTATGGCGCTTGGATTCGGACGCAAGGAACAAGTCGTAGTAAAGTGCCTCGAAGGTTTCTTCGCCGGGCAGGGTATCGCCGGTGCCATCCCATTCATTCAGCGTTGAAACTGCATTTGGCAGCGTGTTCGAGACGATCTGGTTTTCGACCGAGCGGAACAGCATGTCCGCGATCGGCGCGATGAAGGTCACAAGGACGAAGATCAGCAAAGGTGCGATCAGGGCCAGGGCCCGCAGCTTCTGAGCGCGGATCGCGCGCCGCAAGCTGCGCTTGAGTGGCGTCCCGTCAGCAGCCAGAACCGGGCCGGTATCTGTGGTATCGCTCATCTTGTCCCCGTCGGAATGCTTTTGTTCGTTGTGGTTGGGAGGGCCGCGCACGGCCCTCCCGCATTGTCAGATGTCGGCGAGGCCGATCAGTTGGCCAGCCACGACTGGAACTTCGCATCCAGATCGTCGCGGTTGTCGGCCCACCACTCGTAGTCATAGATATGCACGTTGGTCGCGTTGGCGGGATCGGTCGGCATATGCGGCGCCATGTCGATGCCAAGTTCCGCATGCTCTCCAACCAGCGGCGCCGAAGACTCGCGCGCCGGGCCGTAGGAGATATACGCGGCCTGATCGGCCAGACGCTGAGTGTCGGTCGCGAACGCCAGGAAATCCAGGACGCGCGCCAGACGATCGTCAGGCAGACCTGCGGGCACGATCCAGCCGTCAAGGTCGAACGACTGCATATCCCACATCATGCCGATCGGCTGATCCTGCTCGGCGATGGCCGAGAACAGACGGCCATTGAAGGTCGAGCCCATGAAGACCTCGCCGTCGGCCAGAAGCTGGGGCGTTTCGGCGCCAGCGCTCCACCAGACAACCTGATCCTTGATGGTGTCCAGCATGGCCAGTGCGCGGTCCACACCTTCGTCGGTCCCCAGGACGTCATAGATCTCGTCCTTGGCAACACCGTCGCAGTAAAGTGCCCACTCCATGTTGTCGATCGGACGCTTCTGAAGCGCGCGCTTGCCGGGATAGGTTTCCAGGTCGAACACGTCGCAAACGCTGCTCGGAGGCTCGACGCCCTCGGGCACCATGTCGGTGCGGTAGCCGAACGTCGTCGAGTAGACGATCTGCGGCACAAAGCAATCGCTGACGATCAGGTCGCCAAAGTCATCACTGGCTTCGGTGCCATCGGGCGCGGCGGCCAGCATCTCATCGTGATCCAGCTCCATCGCCAGACCTTCGTCGCAAAGACGCATCGCATCGGATGCCACGACATCGACCAGGTCCCAGGTCACGTTGCCGGCTTCGTCCATGGCGCGCAGCTTGGCCACGGCCTCGGCGGAGCTTTCGTCCCATGTGATGGACACACCGGGGTTGTTGGCCAAGTAGGGCTCGACATAGGCCTTCTGCTGGCTGTTCTGATAGGCGCCACCCCAGGAGACGAGCGTCAGCGAATCGGCCATGTCCTGCGCCTGCGCCGACACAGCGGCAACAGTCAGCGCCGTCGTGGCCATAAGAGTTGTCGTTAGTTTCATTTCATACTCCCAACATTATTTTCCCGTTTTGAACTTTGGGCTCCGCGTTACGGGCTGGAACGGCGAAGCCTCGGGCTTATCGCGCCCCGAGAGGCGCGAATGCACGTGATCTAGACCGCGTCCAGCGCGCGACAGTCGCGCGGCAACCAGCCGATCTTGATTTTCTCGCCCGGCTTAAGGCGTCGTTGATCCGCCGAATTCCGAGTCTTGATGATGAAGTCGTCGCGGCCCGCCACCCTCAGGCGGGTGCGGAACACATCGCCCATGTAGATGAACTCCAGCACTTCGGCATCGAGCGTATGGGCATTCTCGCCCAGCTTGGTGATATCGACCTCGACCCGCTCGGGGCGGATCGAAATGGTCGTGCGCTCGCCGGGCTGGCTGACATTAACGGGCTTGGCGTCGATCAACCCACCATCGTCCAACTCGACCAGGCAAACATCATCGCTGATCTCCTTGATCGTGCCCGCCAGCGTATTGTTCTCGCCGATGAACTGCGCCACGAAGCTGTTGTCCGGGCTTTCATAAAGCTCATCGGGCGGCGCAAGCTGCTGGATGCGGCCATCGTCGAACACTGCCACGCGGTCGGACATCGTCAATGCCTCGGTCTGGTCATGGGTGACGTAGACCGTCGTAATTCCCAGTTCATGCGCAAGATTGGTGATCTCGAACTGCATGTGCTCGCGCAACTGCTTGTCGAGCGCACCGAGCGGCTCGTCCATCAGGACCAGCTCGGGCTCGAATACCAGCGCGCGCGCCAAGGCGATCCGCTGCTGCTGACCCCCCGAAAGCTGCGCCGGACGGCGGCCACCGAAGTCGCCCATCTGGACCATGTCCAGCGCACGCTTGACCTTGCCCTCACGGTCGGACTTGCCGATCTTGCGTACTTCCAGCGGGAAGGACAGGTTCTCTGCCACGGTCATGTGGGGGAACAGAGCGTAATTCTGGAAAACCATCCCGATGCCGCGCTTGTGCGGCGGAATGTTGTTGATCTGCCGCCCATCCAGCTTGATCTCGCCATGGGTGGCTGTCTCGAACCCGGCCAGCATCATCAGGCAAGTCGTCTTACCAGACCCCGATGGCCCGAGCATCGTCAGAAACTCGCCCTTTGGCATCGAAAGATTGAGGTCTTTGACGACTAGGGTCTCGCCGTCATAACTCTTCTGCACGCGTTCGAATGCAACGAACGCATCATTGTTCGCAGTCTGCGCCAATTGTGGCTCCCTGTCGTTGTTACCCATGGATTTTTTCCACGTTCAGTGCGGAACTAAACCGCCAATAGCCCCCTGTTGCAAGCAGAATTCCCGCTAATCCGCAGAATATGCAGCGCTCAAGGAACATTGCGCAGTCAAAAGCGGCATTTCGGGAAAAATGAACAGTTCTTTCAGAGGAAAAGAGCCATGGCCGACGGGAACGGCCATGGCTTTGTGTCGCATGACGTAACGTCAGCCGAGCACTTTTTCCGCCGCCGCGGCGGTTTTCGCTACGACCTCGTCGGCCTCTTGCCGAGTCAGGCAGAAGGGCGGCGCAAAGCCCAGGATGTCGCCCTGCGGCATGGCCCGGGCGATCACACCGTCGGCGCCCAATGCGCTGGCGACCTGCGGCCCGATCTTGTCGGCGGGATCAAAGAAGGTGCGGCTGTCCTTGTCCTTCACGAACTCGACCGCACAAAGCATCCCTTCGCCACGCACCTCGCCGACATTCGGGTGATCACCCAATGCCTCGGTCATCGTCTTGTTGAGATAGCCACCCACCTCGCGGTTGTTCGAGATCAGGTCCAGCTCGTCCAGCAGTTTGAGGTTGGCGACCCCGGCTGCCGCACCGATCGGGTGCGCCGAATAGGTCCAGCCATGGCCAATCGCGCCGTTCTCGTCCGTGCCCTGCTCCAGAACCTTCCACATCTTCTCGCCCACGATCGAACCGGACAGCGGCGCATATGCGCTGGTCAGACCCTTGGCGATCGTAATCAGGTCGGGCTCGAGCCCATAGTGATCCGACCCGAACATGCTGCCAAGGCGGCCGAAGCCGGTCACGACCTCGTCTGCGACAAGCAGGATGTCATGTTTCTTGAGCACCTTCTGAATCGCATCCCAATAGCCTGCGGGTGGCGGCACGATACCCCCGGTGCCAAGGACCGGCTCGCCGATAAAGGCAGCGATGGTGTCGGCGCCTTCGCGCTGGATCAGCGCCTCAAGGGAATCCGCGCAATGTTGCACGAACTGCTCCTCGCTCTGATCAAGGTTATCGCGGCGGTAGTAATAGGGCGCCTCGGTATGAATGACCTGCGACAACGGAAGGTCAAATTTCTTGTGGAACAGGTCCAGCCCGGTCAGCGAGCCGGTCATCAGCCCCGACCCGTGATAGCCGCGCCAGCGCGAGATGATCTTCTTCTTCTCGGGACGGCCAAGGATGTTGTTGTAATACCAGATCAGCTTGACGTTGGTTTCATTGGCATCCGAACCCGACAGGCCGAAATAGACCTTCGACATGCCCTTGGGCGCGCGGTCCATGATCATCTTCGACAGGGTGATGCTCGCCTCGGTGCCGTGGCCGACATAGGCGTGATAATAGGCCAGTTCCTTGGCCTGCTCGGCGATCGCATCGGCGATATCCTGGCGGCCATAGCCCACGTTCACGCAATAAAGCCCGGCAAAGGCATCGAGCAGCTTGTTGCCGTCCCGGTCCTCGATATGGCAATTCGTGCCGCCGGTGATTATCCGGTTGGGGGCCTCGCCACGGGCGAACTGCGCCAGATGCGTCGAGGGATGGAAGAAATTCTCCCGGTCCCATTGGTCAAGTTGATCGTTCTTCAGCATGATCTTTCCTTTCGCTTGTTCCTTGGCCCGGCCGGTTCAGCGGCGTGGGGCCGGCATTTGTCACTGCGCCTGCCCGCTCATGCCCAATCGCGGCAGACGTATTTCACTTCCATGAACTCTTCCATGCCCTTGCGCGCGCCTTCGCGGCCCAGACCGGACTGCTTGACCCCGCCAAAGGGGATCGGTGCACCGGTGACCTTGGTGCGGTTGACCGCGACCATGCCGAATTGCAGCGCGCGCGTCACGCGGTAGATTCGGCGCGGATCGTGGCTGTGAAGATAGGCGACAAGCCCGAACTCGGTGGCATTGGCACGCGCGACGACCTCCTCCTCGGTGTCGAACGGCGTAATCGCCGCGACCGGGCCGAAGGTCTCATCGCTCATGATCGCCGCCTCGTCGGGCACATCGGTCAGCACCGTGGGCTGGTAGAACAGCGGGCCCAGATCGTCGCGCTTGCCCCCGCATGCCAGCTTCGCACCCTTGGCCAGAGCGTCGGCCACATGCTCTTCCTGCTTCTGCACGGCTTTTTCATTCATCAACGGGCCGATATCGGGGTCGTCCATGCCGATACCAAGGCGAAGGCTCTGCGTCGCCTCGGTAAAGCGGCGGCAGAACGTCTCGTAAACCGCGCGCTCCACGTAAATCCGGTTCGCGCCCAGACAATCCTGCCCCGAGGTCGCGAACTTGGCCTTGATGGTCTCGTCTATGGCGGTGTCCATATCGGTGTTCTTGAACACGATCACCGGAGCATGGCCACCCAGTTCCATCACCAGTCGCTTCACCGTGTCTGCCGATTGCCGATAGAGCAGCCGGCCGATTTCCGTCGAACCCGTGAATGACAGCGCGCGCACGCGCGCATCCTGCGTCCAGGGTTCGACGATGGTCGAAGCCCGGCCCGTCAGCACGTTGAATACGCCCGCCGGTATGCCCGCGCGCTCGGCCAGCTCGGCCAGCGCCAGCGCGGAATAGGGCGTTTCGCTGGAGGGGTGCGCAACCACCGTGCAGCCAGCCGCCATCGCCGCCGCAGCCTTGCGTGTCAGCATCGCGGCAGGGAAGTTCCACGGCGTGATCAGCGCCGCCACCCCGACCGGCTCAAGCCACAGTTCGACCTCGGCGTCGGGCAGGTGGCTGGTGACACCTTCGATATTCGGGCGCTTGGCCTCTTCGGCGTAATATTCCACGAAGCTGGCCGCATAGTCGATCTCGCCAAGCGCCTCTGAGAGCGGCTTGCCCTGCTCCAGCACCATGATGCGGGCCAGGTCATCCTTGTGTTCGATCATCAAGTCGAACCAGCGCCGCAACATCGTCGAGCGCTCTTGCGGCAAGGTCATCGACCAGTCGGGAAAGGCCGCATGCGCGGCGTCCACGGCCTGACCTGCCTGATCCGCCGACAGGCTGGCCACGTCGCCCAGCGTCACTCCGTCCGCCGGGTTGGCAACAGCAACGGTCGCGCCATCGTCCCCGGCGGTCCACTTGCCGTTCACATATGAAAAATTCCGCACCAGGCGCGCATCTTTCACGCCATTGCGGGTCCAGATCGCTGAATCAGACATGCAAATCCTCCTTTTGCGGAAGAATATCCGTTCGGCAACATGCGTTGGGGCTAAACTCCGGCGCTATAAAAGACGATTCTTCTGTCAGTTCGCCGAGTACCAGAGGATTCACCCCAAAAGCATCTCAAGCGGAGGAAGCGAGGGGGATTTCACAGGCTTGGTCACGATATAGGTGAAATAACGCGCCAGCCCGATGCGCGCCTCGAGCATCTCGTCGATCAGGCGCTGATAGGCGTCGATATCGGTGGTCACGATCTGCAACAAGTAATCGAACCCGCCACCCAAGGCCCAGCAGGCGGTGATCTCGTCGAAATGCTGCACGCTGTCCTCGAAGGCCCGAAAGCTGGCCGGGGTATGATCGGCCAGTTCCGCCGCTACGAACACCGTGACATGCGAACCCAGCTTCTTCAGGTTGATCCGCGCGCCGTAACCGTCGATGAACCCGGCCTGTTCCAGCTTCTTGAGGCGTTCCCAACAGGGGCTTGCCGACAGGCCCACCCGCGTCGCAAGTTCCGCCTTGGTGATGCGCCCCTCCTGCGACAAAACGCGAAGGATCTGCAGATCGCGCGAGTCGAGCTTCATGCGCTGATCACCGTGCCAGCGGCGCTATCGCCAAGCAGCGCGTAGACGTGGCTGGCGATGGCCGTATCCTGGGCCCCGGTGCCCGTCAGGTCGGCGATGGTGATATCATCCGCGCTACGACGCCCCGGCGCATCGCCCCGGATCACCTGCCCCAGTTCGGCCGGGATGCCAGCATGCCACAGTCCCGCCGCCCGCGCGCTGCGCAACTCGCCCAGCATCTCGGTCTGGCTGACACGGTCGGCGACATAGAGATCGGCCTGCGCCAGCGCTTTGGGGTCGATCTCGTTCTTGCCTTCCTGATCCGATCCCATCGCGGTGATATGCAGCCCCGGATGCAGCCACTCGGCCTTGAGCACCGGTTCACGCGCGGGCGTCGTGGTGACGACAAGCTGGCTTTGCGCGACCAGTTCCTCGGGTGCGGCAACGGCCTTGGCCTCAATCCCCAGACTTTCGGCCAGGTCATCGGCGCAAGCCTGCGCCTTGGCCTGATCGCGCCCCCAGACCAGTAACTTCCTGAATGGCCGCACCAGATGCGCCGCCTGCATTTGCAGGCGCGCCTGAACGCCGGTACCGACGACGCCCGCGGTCCCGACCTCTTCGGGCGCAAGATGCCTTGCGGCGACCGCCCCGGCGGCGGCGGTGCGAATATCGGTCAGATAGCCATTGTCCAGAAACAGCGCCTGCACCAGCCCGGTCTTGGCCGAGAACAGGATCATCAGCCCGTTGAGTGAGGGCAGGCCCAGCTTGGGGTTGTCGAAAAAGCCGGGGCTGACCTTGATGGCGAACCCTTCAAAGCCCGGAATATAGGCAGTCTTCACATCCACCTCGCCATTGGCGGCGGGCAGATCCATCGACATGATCGGTGGCATCACCACATCCCCGCCAGCCAGCGCCGTGAAGGCCTGTTCGATCACGTCGATCGTTTCGATATCAAGCGCCACGGCCTCACGCAGCTCTGCTTCGGTCAGGATCCTGATATCATGCGGCATAGGGTTTCCCTTTCACGGTGATGTCGCCCAGTTGCACATCCTGCCCGGTGACGACACGGGTGAATGTCGGCATGTCCAGATTGCGCCCCGTCACGATGGTTGCCGTAGGCCCATCAAGTTCGATCCGGCCATTCAGCACCGCAGCCATCCCCACGACGCAGGCGCCTTCCGCGACGATCCGGTCCTCGTAATAGAGCACCTGCATCGCGTGGTAAATCTCGTCCTCGGAGACCAGCACGATCTCGTCCAGCAGGTCGCGGCAGAGCGGAAAACTCAGGCGGTTTTCCATGCCGATCCCGCCACCAAGCGAGTCGGCCAATGACGCCACTTCCTCGACCTCGACGGGCTTGCCTGCCTGAATGCTTTCATACATCGCCGCGCCGCGATCCATCGAGATGCCGACCAGGCGAATTTTTGGGTTGATCGCTTTGGCGGCCAGGGCGACCCCCGCCGCCAGCCCGCCACCCGACAGCGGCACAAGAAGCGTCGTGATGTCTGGGCGCGCCGAAAGAATTTCCAGCCCGATCGTGCCTTGCCCTGCAATCACCAGCGGGTCGTCAAATGGCGAGATTTCGTAGAGGCCCTCGTCGCGGGCAAGGCGCCGGGATTCGGCCAGCGCCTCATCCTGGCTGCGGCCCGCGATATGCACCTCGCCACCCAGTGCGCGGATACCATCGACCTTGGCCTGCGGCACAAGTTCTGACATGCAGATCACCGCACGCATCCCGCGCTGCCCGGCGGCATAGGCCACGCCGCGCCCATGATTGCCCGTGGAACAACAGGTGACGCCCTTGGCCTCGGTGACACCCGCCACCGCATTCAGCGCGCCGCGCAGCTTGAATGCGCCGATCGGCTGCATGTTCTCGAGCTTGAGCAGAAATTCGGCCCCCGAGCGGGCGCTCATGAATGGGGACGGCACCAAGGGCGTGCCATCGGCAACCCCACGGATCACCTTGGCCGCGGCGTGAATGTCGGCGAGGGTCAGCTGCATATCAAACTCCGGATCGCTAAGGCCAGCTTTGCGCCGGGGCACCCTAGCGTCAACTGTGCGACAGGCAATTTCCCAAAAACGACATTTCATGCCGTTTTCCTTGGGGCAGGCTGGCTCCCTGCACAGTAAGGCGCAAGAATGTCCCTTAACTTCGGGTATAACGATGATCCAGAAATACCTTCCGTTTTCCGATGCAGAATTCCAGCGCCGACTGGAAAAAACCCGCAATGCCATGGAAAAGGCCGGGGTCGACGCGATGTTCGTGACCGACCCTTCCAACCAGAACTGGCTGACGGGTTATGATGGCTGGTCCTTTTATGTGCATCAGGGTGTTATCGTCCTGCCCGACGCCGATCCGATCTGGTGGGGCCGCAATCAGGATGCCAATGGCGGACTGCGCACCGTCTGGATGACGGACGACCGTGTGATCGGCTATCCCGACAACTACGTCCAGTCCACCGACCGCCACCCGATGCAGGACCTGGCCGAACGCCTGAAGGGCATGGGGCTCGACAATGCGCGCATCGGCGTCGAGATGGACAATTACTATTTCTCGGCCAAGGCCTTCACGGTCATGCAGACCGAGATGCCGAACGCCACGCTGGTGGACGCCACCGCGCTGGTGAACTGGCAGCGCGCGGTCAAGTCGGACGAGGAACTGGCCTTTATCCGCAAGGCCGCCGCGATTTCGGAAAAGATCGTCGACGGGCTGCTGGAACGGGTCGAACCCGGCGTGCCAAAGAACGAGGTGGTCGCCGAGATATTCCGCGATGGCATCCGTGGCACCGATGGCAACTGGGGCGATTACCCGGCGATCGTGCCGCTGCTGCCCTCGGGGTCTGACGCCGCCGCGCCGCACCTGACTTGGGATGGCCGCGATTTCGCCGAGGGCGAGGCGACATTCTTCGAGATTTCCGGCTGCTACCGACGCTATCATGCGCCCCTGTGCCGGACGCTGTTCCTTGGCAAGCCTCCGCAATTCCTGCTTGATGCGGAACGGGCCTTGGTCGAGGGGCTTGAAGCGGGGCTTGAGGCGGCGCGCGCGGGCAATCGCGCCTGTGACATCGCCAATGCGCTGGCCGCACCGCTGGAACGCGCCGGGATCGAGCGGGGCGCGCGCTGTGGCTATCCCATCGGGCTGAGCTATCCGCCCGATTGGGGCGAGCGCACCATCAGTCTGCGCGCCGAGGACGAAACCGTTCTGGAGCCGGGCATGACCTTCCATTTCATGCCGGGTCTGTGGATGTCGGATTGGGGGCTGGAGATCACCGAGTCGATCCTGATCAGGGAAGACGGCCCGGCGGAGACCTTCTGCAATCGTCCGCGCAAGATGTTCATCAAGGACTGAGCACGGGGCGGATTCGACCTGTCTTTATCGCGTCGGTATCACGTCGGTATCGCGTCGGTATTTTTGCGGTGACTTCGCCGGGCGCGGGCTTGGCCGCTGGGGCGGTGACAATCCTGCCCGAGCTTGCTAAAGGCTGGTGCAGGGTCGTCACGATGGAGCCGATATTGAAGGTCACTGAAACGAAACTGCCCGGCGTGCTGCTGATAGAGCCGCGCCGCTTTGGCGACAACAGGGGTTTCTTCTCGGAGAGTTGGAACCGCAAGACCCTGCTGGAACACGGCGTCGATATCGACTTCGTGCAGGACAACCATTCGGTCTCGGCGGCGGCAGACACGGTGCGCGGGCTGCATTTCCAGTCGCCCCCGCACGCACAGGCCAAGCTGGTGCGCTGCGGGCGCGGGCGGCTGTTCGATGTTGCGGTCGATGCGCGCAAGGGCAGCCCGACCTATGGCCAATGGGTCGGTTGTGAGCTGAGCTTCGAGAACGGTTTGCAGCTGCTGGTCCCCGAAGGGTTCCTCCACGGTTTTGCCACGCGCGAACCCGATACCGAGATCCTCTATAAATGTTCTGATTATTACGCGCCCGAATGCGATGGAGCGGTGCGCTTTGACGATCCAGATATCGGGATCGACTGGGGCCTTTCCGGCGCGCCGGTCCTGTCGGAGAAGGACGCCAAGGCACCGCTGTTCAAGGAGTTCGACAGCCCCTTCACCTACGGAGACATGGCATGAAGATCCTTGTGACAGGTGGCGCGGGTTTCATCGGCTCGGCGGTGGTGCGTCTGGCGGTCACGCGCGGGCATGAGGTGGTGAACCTTGACGCGCTGACCTATGCGGGACGACTGGAAAACGTGGCCGAAGTGGCCGACAGCCCGCTTTACAGCTTTGAACAGGCCGATATCCGCGACCGCGCGGCGCTGGCGCGAATCTTCGCGGCACATGATCCCGATGCGGTCATGCACCTGGCGGCCGAAAGCCATGTCGACCGCTCGATCGACGGGCCGGGCGATTTCATCGAGACCAACATCATCGGCACCTACAACATGCTCGAGGCCGCCCGCACGCACTGGGCCGCCAAGGACCGCCCCTCCGGGTTCCGCTTTCACCATATCTCGACCGACGAGGTTTATGGCTCGCTGGGCGATACCGGGCTCTTTACAGAAGAGACCCCCTATGATCCGCGCAGCCCCTACTCCGCGTCAAAAGCGTCTTCAGACCATCTGGTGCGGGCCTGGTTCCATACTTACGGGCTGCCGGTGGTGCTGACCAATTGTTCCAACAATTACGGCCCCTATCACTTTCCCGAAAAGCTGATCCCAAAGGTCATCCTGAATGCCCTGCACGGCAAGGAAATCCCGGTCTATGGCGAGGGTCTCAATGTGCGCGACTGGCTTTTCGTCGAAGACCATGCCGACGCGCTGTTGCTGGCGGTGGAAAAGGGACAGCCGGGGCGCAGCTATAACGTGGGCGGCCATAACGAGCGGCGCAATATCGACCTGGTGCATGCGATCTGCGATTGCCTCGATGAAAAGCGGCCGCGCGAAACCGGCTCCTATCGCGATCTTATACGCTTCGTCACCGACCGCCCCGGCCATGATGCCCGCTATGCCATCGACCCCGACCGCATCACCGACGAACTGGGCTGGAAACCCTCGGTTACGGTGGAACAGGGTCTGCAAAAGACCGTGCAATGGTATCTGGACAACCCGGAATGGTGGGAACCCCTGCTGGAGATCGAGGGCGTCGGAACACGGGTGGGCACGGCATGAAGCTGCTTGTTTTCGGCCAGACCGGTCAGGTCGCCACCGAGCTTGCGAAGCGTGCGCCGGATGCGGTGTTCCTGGGCCGGGATGAGGCCGATCTGAGCGACCCCGCCGCCTGTGAAAAGGCGATCCGCACCCATGCCCCGAGCGCCGTCATCAATGCCGCCGCCTATACCGCAGTGGACCGCGCCGAAGAGGAAGAGGCACTTGCCCATCAGGTGAACGCCATCGCCCCGGCGGCCATGGCCCATGCCTGCGCAGATATGGGCATCGCACTGGTGCATATCTCGACCGACTATGTATTTGACGGCAACGGGACCGCGCCGCACACACCAACAGACCCTGTGTCACCGCAAAACGTCTATGGGCGCAGCAAACTGGCGGGCGAAGAAGCCATCACGCAAGCGGGCGGCACCCACGCGATCCTGCGCACGAGCTGGGTGTTTTCGGCCCATGGCGGCAATTTCGTCAAGACCATGCTGCGCCTGTCCGAAACCCGCGACGCGCTTAGTATCGTCGATGACCAGATCGGCGGGCCAACCGCGGCGGCCGATATCGCCGCAGCTTGCCTTTCCATCGCCGAGAAGTTGCAGGCCGACCCGGCCAAAAGCGGCACCTATCATTTTTCCGGGGCACCCGACGCCAGCTGGAAGGACTTTGCCGAAGCGATCTTCGACATGGCCGCGCGCCCTGTCGCGGTCAGCGGCATTGCGACATCGGATTACCCGACACCGGCCAGCCGCCCGCTCAATTCGAGGCTTGATTGCACCGAAACAGAGACTGTTTTCGGCATTAAGCGCCCCGACTGGCGCGCGGGCCTAAAGGCCGTTCTGAAAGATTTAGGAGTTTTGAGCGCATGACGCAGCGAAAAGGGATCATTCTTGCCGGCGGCTCGGGCACACGGCTTTACCCGATCACCATGGGTATCTCGAAACAGCTCTTGCCGATCTATGACAAGCCGATGATCTATTATCCGCTGTCGGTGCTGATGCTGGCGGGCATCCGCGAGATCGCGATGATCACCACACCGCAGGATCAGGACCAGTTCAAGCGGATGCTGGGCGATGGCAGCCAATGGGGGCTGTCACTGACCTATATCGTGCAGGAGTCCCCCGAAGGGCTGGCGCAGGCCTATGTTCTGGCCGAGGATTTCCTGGATGGCGCGTCCTCGGCGATGGTGCTGGGTGACAATATCTTTTTCGGGCATGGCCTGTCGGCGCTTTTGGCCGAGGCGGACAAGCAGAAAAGCGGCGGCACGGTGTTCGGCTATCACGTGTCCGACCCCGAGCGCTATGGCGTGGTCAGCTTTGATGCCGAAGGGCATGCGCAACAGATCATCGAGAAGCCTGATGTCCCGCCGTCGAACTATGCGGTCACGGGGCTCTATTTCCTGGATGGCGACGCGCCCCGGCTTGCGCGCGATGTGAAACCCTCGGAGCGCGGCGAGCTTGAGATCACCACCTTGTTGGAGATGTACCTGCATGCCGGCAAGCTGGATGTGCAGCGCATGGGGCGGGGCTATGCGTGGCTGGATACCGGCACCCATGCCAGTCTTCTGGATGCGGGCAATTTCGTGCGCACGTTGACCCAGCGGCAGGGGCTTCAGACCGGCTGCCTTGACGAGATCGCGCATGACATGGGCTGGATCAGTGACGAAAACCTGGCCGAACGGGCCGAGATGTTCGCAAAGAACGACTATGGCCGTTACCTGAAAAGCCGCCTCTGACAAAGGCGGCTTTCCAGGGCTTTCAAATCAGCTGGCGGCGACCATCAGACCCTCGTCTTCGAGGCGTGCATGGGCCTGATCCAGCGCCGCACCGGCGCGCGCGATCAGGGTGTCGATTTCTTCATGCGTGATGACCAGCGGCGGCGAGATCACCATGCGGTCCCCCACATGGCGCATCACAAGGTTATTGGCGAAACAGGCCTCGCGGCAGATCAGCCCGGCGGTGCCGGGGTCGGCGGCAAAGGCTGCGCGGTGCGCCTTGTCGGGCGACAGCGCGATCGAGCCCATCATTCCCGCGATGCGCGCTTCGCCAACCAGCGGATGATCGGCCAGGCTTTCCCATTTTTCCTTGAGGTAAGGCGCGGTCTGGGATGCGACGCGATCGACGATGCCCTCTTCCTGAAGGATTCGCAGGTTTTCCAGCGCGACAGCGCAGGCGACAGGGTGCCCCGAATAGGTGTAGCCATGCGCGAAATCGCAGCCGTTCATCACCTCGGCCACCTCGTCGCAGACCAATGAGCCGCCGATGGGCGCATAGCCCGAGCTGAGCCCTTTGGCGATGGTCATGACATGCGGCTTGATGCCGAAACTTTCCGAGCCGAACCAGGTGCCGGTGCGCCCGAAGCCGCAGATCACCTCGTCGGCTATCAGCAGGATCTCGTATTTGTCGCAGATGCGCTGGATCTCGGGCCAGTAGGTCTCGGGCGGGATGATGACGCCGCCCGCGCCCTGCACCGGCTCGCCGATAAAGGCGGCGACGCGGTCTTCGCCCAATTCCAGAATCGCGTCTTCGAGTTCGCGGGCACGGGCCAGGCCGAATTCCTCGGGCGACATGTCGCCGCCTTCGCCGTACCAGTGGGGCTGGTTGATGTGATGGATGTCGGGGATTGGCAGCCCCCCCTGCGCATGCATCGCCGACATGCCGCCAAGGCTGGCACTGCCGACGCTGGAGCCGTGATAGGCGTTCTTGCGGCTGATGATGACCTTTTTGGTGGGCTTGCCCTTTTGCGCCCAATAGGTGCGCACAAGGCGGATGTTGGTGTCATTCGCCTCGGAACCGGACCCGGCGTAGAACACATGGTTGAGATCATAAGGCGTCAGTTCGGCCAGCTTGTCGGCCAGCGCGATGGCCGGGACATGGGTGGTCTGGAAGAAGGTGTTGTAATAGGGCAGTTCCTTCATCTGCCGTGCGGCGGCCTCGGCCAACTCATCGCGGCCATAGCCGATATTGACGCACCAGAGCCCCGCCATCGCATCGAGGATCTCATGCCCCTCGCTATCGGTCAGGGTCACGCCCTTGGCGCGGGTGATGATACGCGCACCCTTGTCGGCCAGTTCGTCGCCATGGGTGAAGGGATGCATGTGATGCGCCGCATCGAGCGCCTGCAATTGCGCCGTGGGCATGTGATTCGTGATCAGCGTCATGACGGGACCTTTCGCAATGAGATACCGGGCGCGCCGCCGCGCGCCGCTCTTGCAGCAAGAATATGATCAAATTATCCGCTGTCAATCGAATCAGCGCGACGCGTCCGGCGCACCCAGAGATTGGCGCACTTGCTCCATTCCCTGAATCACATCTTCCCGGATGGCCCGCGCCGCGGCCTCGGCATCGCCCGCGCGCATCGCCGCAAGAAGGTCCTTGTGCTTGTCCGGCAGGTTCTGGGTGCCAAGCCTGCCGCAAACCACGCGCAGTGACGGGCCGAATCGCAGCCAAAGCCCATCCGCCACATCCGCCAGGATCGGCGCCTCGGCCAATTCATAGATCCGCTGGTGAAACCGGTAGTTCCGCTCAAGATATCCGCGCAGATCGCCCCGGCGAATCGACTCATCGAGCGCCGCGTCCATCTCTGTCAGCTCGTCGAGGTCATGTTCATTGGACCGTTCTGTGGCGCGGTGGCTAAGATGTGGGTCAAGCCATTGACGTGCAACTATTAATTCGCTGATATTATCAGAGCTCAATTGCGGAACGCTCACGCGGCGGTTGCCCTGAAATTCCAGCGCGCCCTCGCTGATCAGACGGCGAATCGCCTCGCGCACGGGGGTCATCCCGGCGCCAAGACGATCGGTCAGCCCCTGGATCGTCACCGCCTGCCCCGGCGCCAGATCGCCGAACAGCACAAGGTCGCGCAGCTGGCGGTAAATCAGCTCATGCGCGGGCAGCCGCCCCTTATCAGGGGCGGAACTGGTCATTTTAACGGCAGCCTTGTTCATGTTTCGGGCCTCCAGCCACCTCATCGACACAACCGACCTTGCGAGTTTAACGGCTGCGTGGAAACATTGCTATATTGCCATGCGCGGAATTTTTTGATCAAATCCGCCACCAAGGCTGCAAAAAGCGCCGAACCAACGGGAGACCAAGATGCGAAAGCTGATTCTGACCACCACCGCGACTCTGGCCTTGGGCGCGCTCAGCGCCACGGCACAGGAAGTGCGTGTTTATAACTGGTCCGACTATATCGACGAGGACCTGCTTGCGAAATTCGAGGAAGAGACCGGGCTGGACCTGGTCTATGACGTGTTCGACAGCAACGAGGTCCTGGAAACCAAGATGCTGGCGGGCGGCTCGGGTTACGATGTCGTCGTGCCCTCGGGCACCTTCCTGCAGCGCCAGATTTCGGCCGGGGCCTTCCAGAAGCTGGACCCGACGAAACTGCCGAATCTGGACAACATGTGGGACGTGGTCGAACAGCGCACCGCGCAATACGACCCCGACAACGCCTATTCCATAAACTACATGTGGGGCACCACCGGGATCGGCGTGAACGTCGGCAAGGTCAAGGAGTTGCTGGGCGAGGACGCACCGATTGACAGCTGGGAGTTGGTCTTCAACCCCGAGAACATGGACAAGCTGGGCGAATGCGGCGTGCATTTCCTTGATGCACCCGCCGAGATGATCCCCGCCGCGCTGAAATATATCGGCGAGGACCCCGACAGCCATGATCCCGACGTGATCGCCAAGGTCGAGGAAGTCTATGCCCCGGTCCGCGCGAATATCCAGAAGTTCCACAGCTCGGAATACATCAACGCGCTGGCCAATGGCGACATCTGCGTCGCGGTCGGCTGGTCGGGCGATATCCTGCAGGCGCGCGACCGCGCCGACGAGGCCGATAACGGCGTCGAGATCGCCTATAACGCCCCCAACGAAGGCGCGCAGATGTGGTTCGACCAGATGGCGATTCCCGTCGATGCGCCCAACCCCGAAGGGGCGCATACCTTCCTGAACTTCATCATGGACGCCGAGAACATGGCGGCGGCGTCGAACTATGTCTATTACGCCAACGGCAACAAGGCCTCGCAGCAATATCTGGTCGAGGACGTGATCGAGGATCCGGCGATCTATCCGTCACAAGAGGCGATGAACAACCTGTTCACCACCACGCCGTATCCGGCCAAGGTGCAGCGCGTCGTGACGCGCCTTTGGACCAAGATCAAATCGGGCACCTGACGCCCTTCATGGCCCGCGCGACCCGATCGCGCGGGCCTTCTTTTTCCGACAGGTGGGACAGGCATGGGCCAGACCGTATTCGAGCCGTGGAACGACCCGAACGAAAAACCGCTGATCCAATTCAAGGGCGTCACCAAGCGCTTCGGCGAATTCACCGCCATCGACAACCAGACACTGGATATCTTTCCGCAGGAGTTCTTTGCACTGCTTGGCCCTTCGGGCTGCGGCAAGACCACCATGATGCGGATGCTGGCCGGGTTCGAGGCCCCGACCGAGGGCACGATCCTGCTGGCCGGGCAGGATATCGCGCCGATCCCGCCCAACAAGCGGGCGGTGAACATGATGTTCCAGTCCTATGCGCTGTTCCCGCATCTTTCGGTCTGGGACAATATCGCATTCGGACTGAAGCGCGACGGCATGGCCAAACAGGCCATTGGCGACCGCGTGGCCGAGATGCTGAAACTCACCCGGCTCGAACAATTCGCGCGCCGCAAGCCGCACCAGATTTCCGGCGGACAACGTCAGCGCGTGGCGCTGGCGCGCAGCCTGGCCAAGGCGCCCAAGCTGCTGCTTCTGGATGAACCGCTGGGGGCGCTTGACGCCAAGCTGCGCCAGGATACCCAGTTCGAGCTGATGGATATCCAGGAAAAGACCGGCACCACCTTCGTGATCGTGACGCACGATCAGGAAGAGGCGATGACCGTCGCCAGCCGCGTCGCGGTGATGGATCACGGCCGGATCGTGCAGGCCGACACCCCGGCGCGCATCTACGAAAACCCCAATTCGGTCTATGTCGCGGATTTCATCGGCGATGTGACGATCATCGAAGGCACCGCGAAACGCGCCGCGGAGGGCTACGACATCACCTTCGCTGAGGGACAGCCCGTCCTGCATGCCGTGTCGGATGTGGAGCTTACGCAAGGCCAGCGCTGTTCGCTGGCGATCCGGCCCGAGAAAGTCTCGATTACGGCGGAAAAACCCGAAGACAAGCGCAATGCGCTAAAGGGCAAGATCCTGGATATCGCCTATCTCGGGAACCTTTCCACCTATCACGTCGAACTGCCCACCGGGCAGATCATCAAGGCCCAGACCGCCAACACCCGCCGCCTGTCGCGCCGCGCCCTCACCTGGGAGGACGAGGTGTGGCTTGGCTGGACCGACACCGCAGCCGTCCTGCTGGAGCAATAGGCGATGCGGCGCGCGGTACTCATCCTCACCCCGTATCTGTGGCTGCTGGCACTGTTCCTTGTGCCCTTCATCATCGTTCTCAAGATCAGCCTCAGCGATATCGCCTTGGCGATCCCGCCCTATACACCGACGCTTGATTTCAGCGAGGGCTGGCAGGGGTTCAAGGATTTCCTCAGCGCGCTGGATTTCGAGAATTTCATCTTCCTGACCACCGACGATCTTTACTGGAAAGCCTATCTTTCGTCGGTCAGGATCGCGCTGATCGCCACCACGCTGACGCTGCTGGTGGGCTATCCGATTGCCTATGGCATGGCCCGCGCGCCCGAACATTGGCGCGCGACGCTCATGCTGCTGGTAATCCTGCCGTTCTGGACCAGCTTTCTGATCCGTGTCTATTCCTGGATGGGGATCCTTTCGGGTGAGGGGTATCTCAACCAGTTCCTGCTCTGGATCGGCTTGATTTCCGAGCCGCTGACCATCCTCAACACGCCCGTCGCGGTCTATATCGGGATCGTCTATACCTATCTGCCCTTCATGATCCTGCCGATCTATGCCGCGCTTGAGCGGATGGATGGCTCACTTCTGGAAGCGGCCGAGGATCTGGGCTGTTCGCGGCTCACGGCCTTCTGGCTGATCACCGTTCCGCTGAGCAAGAACGGCATCATCGCGGGCTGTTTCCTGGTCTTCATCCCGACAATCGGCGAATTCGTCATCCCCTCGCTTCTGGGCGGGTCGCAGACGCTGATGATCGGCAAGGTCCTGTGGGAGGAGTTCTTCAACAATCGTGACTGGCCGGTGGCCTCGGCGGTGGCGGTGATCCTGCTCCTGATCCTGATCATCCCGATCATCCTGTTCCAGCGCAATGAACAGAAGCAACGGGAGGCCGACGGATGAGACGCCTGACATGGTTCAATGTCACCTCGCTGACGCTTGGCTTTGCCTTCCTTTATCTGCCGATGCTGCTTCTGATCGTCTACAGCTTCAACGAATCCAAACTGGTCACGGTCTGGGCCGGGTTCTCGACCAAGTGGTATGGCACCTTGCTGAGCAACGATGCCTTTCTGGACGCCGCATGGGTCACGGTGCAGGTGGCCTTCGTCAGTTCCTCCATCGCCACGGTGCTGGGGACGATGGCGGCATATGTCATGGTGCGCGGCGGGCGGTTCATGGGACGCACGCTGTTTTCCGGGATGATCTATGCGCCGCTGGTGATGCCCGAAGTGATCACCGGCCTGTCGCTGTTGCTGCTGTTCATCGGGATCGGGCTGGATCGCGGGATTTTCACGATCATCCTGGCGCATACGACATTTTCGATGTGCTATGTCTCGGTGGTGGTCTCGTCACGGCTGGTCAGCTTTGACCGCTCGCTGGAAGAGGCGGCGCTGGATCTGGGCTGCTCGCCGATGCAGGCGTTCCGGCTGGTCACCTTGCCGATCATCGCACCGGCGGTCATCTCGGGCTGGCTTTTGGCGTTCACGCTGTCGCTTGATGATCTGGTGATCGCGTCCTTCACCGCAGGCCCGTCGGCCACCACCCTGCCGATCAAGATCTGGTCGTCGATCCGGCTGGGTGTCAGCCCCGAGATCAACGCGCTTTCGACCATCCTGATCGCGGTGGTCGCGGTCGGGGTCATCACCGCCTCGATCATCACCAAGCGATCCGCCCTGCGCCAGCAGGCCGAGGAGCGCGCCGCCGAACGCCTATGAAACGCATCTTTCCCGCGCATACCTATGGCGTGGCCCCGCGCGAAAGCTGCTATTGGGCCGATACAGTGACGAATCCGGCCTTTTCCGCCGCCCATGGGCCGCTTGCCTGCGATGTCGCGGTTATAGGCGGCGGCTTTACCGGGCTTTCCGCAGCACTGCACCTGGCCGAAGCGGGCGCCGACGTGGCCCTGCTCGAGGCCGAAACCCCCGGCTGGGGCGCGTCGGGGCGCAATGGCGGCTTTTGCTGCCTCGGCGGGTTCGGCGCGCCAGACAACGTGATCGCCAAGCTGCATGGCGACGCCGCCCGCCAAGACGCACGGCGCAGCGAGATGGCCGCCGTCGCCACCGTCGAATCACTTATCGAGAGGCACGCGCTGGAGGTGGACAGGCATTCGCGCGGCGAGTCTGTCATGGGATTCACCGCGAAATCGCTGTCCGCCTTCGAGGCCGAATCCCGCCGCATCGAAGCCGATCTGGGCGTTACCCCCGAGATCATTCCGCCCGAGAATCTGGCCGAACATAGCATGACCGGCCCGTTTCACTGCGCCATGACCACTCCGGTCGGATTCGCACTCAACCCGGCGAAATACGCACTTGGGCTGGCCCAGGCCGCGCAGGATGCCGGGGCGCGCATCTTTGCCAACAGCGCGGTCAGGCGGATCGACCAGGGCAATGGCTTCACCCTCCATACCGACGCAGCACAGATCACCGCCAAACGCCTGATCGTGGCGACCAACGGCTATTCGTCAGATGATCTTCCGGGCTGGATGCGCGCGCGCTACCTGCCCGCGCAATCCAATGTCATCGTCACCCGCACCCTGTCGGACGAGGAGATCGCCGAACAGGGCTGGTCCACCGAGCAGATGGCCTATGACGAGCGGTTCTTTCTTCACTATTTCCGCCTGATGCCCAATCGACGCTTTCTGTTCGGAATGCGCGGCGGGCTGTTCAGCTCGGCGGCGGCGGATGCCGGAATGCACCGCACCATCCGCAGCCATTTCGACCGCATGTTCCCCGCCTGGGCGCATGTGGACACCCCCTATAGCTGGAACGGCCTTCTGAGCCTGTCACGCGACATGACCCCCTTTGCCGGGCCGATCCCCGAGATGCCCGGCGCCTTTGCCGCGCTCAGCTATCAGGGCAATGGCGTGGCGATGGCCAGCCACGCGGGCGCGATTCTGGCCGATTTGGCAGAGGACAGGCAGCCGCGCGTTGCCTGGCCCGAGATCATGCGCAAACCGCCCCAGCGCTTCCCTCTGGGCCGGTTCCGGCGCGCATGGCTCTGGCCGCCCTATGCGGCCGCCACGATCATGGGCGACTGAAAACAGGCTCTAAACCTGCGGCGTTCGCGCCGATCTGGCGCGCCCGCGCTTGAGGCCCAGGTGGCGTTCGCGCAGGATGATGACAAGCCCCGCCACGATCACCAGCGCCGCGCCAATGAGCATCTGCAGGGTCGGCACCTCGCTGAAGACGAAATACCCGATCAACAGCGCAAACAGCATCGAGGCATAATCAAACGGCGCCACCACGCTCGCATCCGCGAAACGGTAGGCCGATGTCATGAAGATCTGCGCAGACCCACCCAGAAGCCCCGCAAGGATCAACAGGATGATCTCGGTAGTGCCCGGAATGACCCAGCCGAAGGGAATCGTCAGCAGCGACAGAAGGGTCGAGGTCAGCGAGAAATAGAACACGATCGCGCTGGTCTGTTCGGTTGCCACCATCTTGCGGATATAGATATGCGCAAGCGCCGCGCAGGTCGCGCCCAGCAGGACCATCACCGCGCCGACCGCCTGCACGGTCTCGACGGTCTCGCCCGCCAGCGCGCTCATCCGTGGTGACAGCACCACCAGCACCCCCATCAGCCCCAAGGCCACCGCACCGAAGCGGAATACACCGACGCGCTCATCAAGAAACATCGCGGCAAAGACCACCGTCAGAAGCGGCGCGGCATAGCTGAGCGCCGTCACCTCGGGCAGCGGCAAAAGGCCAAGCCCCCCGAATATCAGCCCCATCGCCGCGGTGCCGACGAAACCGCGCCAGAAATGGCCCATCGGCGATTTGACCCTGAGCCCGGTTTGAAGATCGCCCCGCAAGGCCAGCCAGCCCAGGATCACAGGGATGGCAAAGAACGAGCGGAAGAACACCGCCTGTCCCGGCGGCACATGGTCGGATGTCGCCTTGATCAGCGCCGACATGATGACGAACAGGATGACGGAAATCAGTTTCAGGGCGATGCCCTTGAATGGGCTCATGGGCGCGACTCCTTGCCGCGTATCCATGCGACGCGCCGCGCCCGAGGTCAATCGCCAGCCGCCCCGCGAAGCGCATGGCACCGTTTCGCGGGTTGCATATCAGGCTCTGTTATCGCCCGATATGAACATTCTATTTAACCGGTCTTCTTGGGCAACGCGTGTTTCAGCACCCAGTCTGGGCGCGGGAAATGGCAAGTATAGCCATTGGGAAACCGTCTCAGGTAATCCTGATGCTCTGGTTCCGCCTCCCAGAAATCGCCGACCGGCTCGATCTCGGTCACGACCCTGCCGGGCCATTGCCCCGAGGCTTCCACATCCGCGATGGTGCGCTCGGCCTCGTGTTTCTGATCCTCATCGACGTAATAGATCGCCGAGCGATAGCTCATCCCGAGATCATTGCCCTGCTGGTTGGGCGTGGTCGGGTCGTGGATCTGAAAGAAGAATTCCAGAAGGTCGCGATAGCTTATTCGCGCCGGATCAAAGATGATCTCGATTCCTTCGGCATGGGTGCCGTGATTGCGGTAGGTGGCGTTCGGCACATCGCCGCCGGTATAGCCGACGCGCGTGCTGATCACCCCGTCAAGCTTGCGGATCAAATCCTGCATGCCCCAGAAACAGCCTCCGGCCAGAACTGCACGTTCCGTCATGTCACGTCCTCCACTTGGTCCAGGTAATCGCCATAGCCTTCGGCCTCCATGTCGTCGCGATGGATGAACCTCAGGCTTGCCGAGTTGATGCAATAGCGCAAGCCGCCACGATCCACGGGACCGTCAGGAAAGACATGCCCCAGATGACTGTCGCCATGGGTGCTGCGCACTTCGACGCGTTCCATCCCGTGGCTGCTGTCGCGTAATTCGTTGATATGGGCGGGCTCGATGGGCTTGGTGAAACTGGGCCAGCCGCAGCCCGACTCGTATTTGTCGCCCGATGCGAAAAGCGGCTCGCCCGAAACCACATCCACGTAGATGCCGGGCTCCTTGTTCTGAAGATACTTGCCGGTGCCGGGTCGCTCGGTGCCGTTTTCCTGCGTCACCCAATAGCTTTCCGGATCCAGCGCGGCGATGGCATCGGAGTTTCGTTCATACTTGGCCATTGATGCGCTCCATTGTCCTATGGGTGACAAGATGGGGCAAATCCGCCGGGATAAAAGGGTTGTGTGGCTTTGAGCGGCTCAAAGCGCGATTCGCGGACGACCAGTGGCTTCGACAGTGATCTCGGCCTCAAGAAACACCTCGCGCCCTTCAGCCTCGGCGCTGCGCAACTGTCGGCTGGCCTCGATATGGATATCCTCGGCCCCCGCCGTGACCGCCTGGCTGCGCGCTTCGGCCTCCAACGCGGCCTGAAGCGCCGCCATCGCGGCCTCGGGGGTGCGATGATCATCGGGGCCGGTGTCCAGGTGAACGCGGTATTTGCCCTCTTCGGGGGACGTAACCGTGCCGCTGCGCCGGATCGTGACACGCCCGACCACCGCCCCGATGGCATTGGCGACCCCGGCATGTTCGGGCAGGATCATCCTGCATCCCAGCCGCTCACCCACGGCGGGGTAATAGCTGGCGGCCGAAGCGCCCAAACCCACAACCGGCACGTTCAACCCGGTTTCCAGCCGTACCAGCCCGCGATGCCCGGCCAGCCCCTTCTGCATCAGCACATGGCGCGCCAGCTCTTCGGGGGGTAGGCCGAAATCAACATGCTCTTCGGCAAAAGCAGTCTCTAACAAGGCGAAACTTGTCTGATAGGTCAGGCGATCGACGATCATCTGCGCAAGGGTCAGCGGGTTGGGCGATAACATGTTCCCATCCCCCAAACGCTTGCGTCCGATCAGCGCCAGCGCCTTTTGCGCGGCTTCTGCGTCCCAGCTGTCAAGCTGCCCCAGAACATGGCTTGCATCCGAAGGCGTCACCCCCGAAAGCTGCACAAACCCGTGCGCCACCAGCCGCCGCAAAACCTGACCGTCCAGCCGCGTGCGCAGCACCGCGCCAAGCGGCCTGACCTGCGCGCCGATCCTGTCCAACAGCTCGGATTCGCGCGCGGGCAGGTCATCGCCCTCACCGCCGCGCACCGCGCGCAGGAACCGCGCGTCATGCTCGCCGGGCACCGTGCGGCGCAACTGATCGTCGAGCGCATCATGCACGATTCCGGGTGCCTCCCACGCCATGAGGCTGACCGGAACGAGCCGCTGCGGCCCCAGCACAAGACCGCCCTGAAGCCCTTCGTCGCGGATATGCACCTCGCTGTCGCCGCCAAGCCCGGTGGTGCGCATCGCCACCGCCTCGACCATCGTACGCCACGGGCCAACCCGTGCGCCTGCGGGGTCAATCAGCGGCTTGCCATCGCGCAGCACCGCCACATCGGTAGTGGTGCCGCCGATATCCGAGACCAGCGCATGATCCGCGCCCGTCAGCCAGCGCGCACCCACAATACTGGCGGCGGGGCCGCTGAGAATCGTCTCGATAGGTTTTTCACGCGCCTGCTGCGCCGAAATCAGCGCGCCGTCGCCGCGCACGACCATCATGGGCGCGGTGATGCCATGCAGGCGCAACGTGCCTTCGGCCCGGTCGATCAGCCGCGCGATCATCCCGATAAGGCGCGCATTGAGTAGCGCCGTCAGCGCCCGTTTCGGCCCGTTGAGCCGCGCCGAAAGGTGATGCGAACAGGAAACGGGCCGCCCGGTCACGCGGCGGATGATCTCGGCGGCGCGCAGCTCATGCGCCGGGTTGCGGGTGGCGAATTGCGACGCCACGGCAAAAGCCGAAACGCCCGAAACCGTCTCTAACCATGCGCAAAGTGCGGTTTCGTCCAGCGGTGCGGCCTCGGCTCCGGCATGGCTGTGGCCGCCTGCCAGGACCACCGCCGGATCGCCCGCAAGCACCTCGTTCAACCCGTGCGCCGCAAGATCATTCTCGGCGAACCCGATATAGACCAGCCCGGCGCGCCCGCCCTGACCTTCGACAAGGGCGTTGGTCGCCAACGTGGTCGACAACGACGCCAGCCCGACCTCTTCGGGGGCGGCGCCGCTCTGGTCAAGGACGGCGGCAATCGCCGCGCCGATCCCCTCGGCCAGATCGTGGCGGGTGGTCAGCGCCTTGGCCTGCGCGATGATCTCGCTTTCATCATGCCGGATCAGAACCGCATCCGTATAGGTTCCGCCTGTATCCACCCCCAGCAACAACGCCATCTGCCTGTCCCTTGCCTGCTTCACTGGCGGTTTAGCGGGTTTTCGCGCTCAATCCATCCCGTTTGTGTCATGCGTCAGTCGCATCACAGCCCAACGGGCCGCATCGGCGACGGTTTCGTCAGGATCGGCACACAAACCCTGCGCCACATCGCGCAGTGACGGGTCGGCGGAATTGCCGATGGCATAAAGGACATTGCGCACAAAGCGGTCGCGCCCGATCCGCTTGATCGGCGAGCCCGAGAACATTGCGCGGAATCCGGCATCATCAAGCGCCGCCAGTTCGGCCAGCTTGGGGGCCTCAAGATCGGCGCGCGCGTGATACCTTGCCTCGCTTGCCTCTTGTGCGAACTTGTTCCATGGGCAGACGGCAAGGCAATCATCGCAACCATAGATCCGGTTGCCCATCAACGGGCGCAATTCGGGATCGACCGGGCCTTTGTGCTCAATTGTCAGGTAGGAAATGCAGCGCCGCGCATCCAGCTGATAGGGCGCGGGAAAGGCATCGGTCGGACAGACATCGAGGCAGGCCCGGCATGACCCGCAATGATCGGTCTCGGCCATGTCGACTTCAAGATCGAGCGTGGTAAACACCGAACCGATAAAGAACCAGCTGCCAAGTTCGCGGCTGACCAGGTTTGTGTGCTTGCCCTGCCAGCCAAGGCCCGCGGCCTGTCCCAGCGGTTTTTCCGGCACCGGCGCGGTATCGACAAACACCTTCACTTCGCCACCCGCCTCGGCGATCAGCCAGCGGGCCAGCCGCTTGAGCCGCTTCTTGACGATATCGTGGTAATCCTTGTTTCGGGCATAAACAGAGACTGTTCCGACGTCGCCTTGTGCCAGTGTTGCGCGCGGGTCGCTGTCAGGCGTATAGCTTTCGCCAAGCACGATCACCGAGCGCGCCTCGGGCCACAAGGCCGCCGGATCGCCGCGCCAATGGCTGCGCTCGGCCAGCCAGCCCATCTGCCCGTGATAACCCTTGTCCAGAAACGCCTGCAGGCGGGGCGGCACATGGCGCACGTCCCATGGGCGGCAGATCCGCGCCATGTCGAACCCTTCGGCCCGGGCCTGAGCAATCAGCTTGTCCTTCAGCATGTCCATGACAGTACCGCGCCGGGCGCGGGGCCAATACCCCCGGCTTCAGAAATCGAGGTCGGCATAATGCGCAGGCGGCGGGAATCCCGGCACTTGGTCAGCCAGAATGCCGCGAAAGGCCGGGCGCGACTTGATCTTGGCATACCAATCCTTGACCGTCTCGCTGCGGGTCCAGTCCACATCGCTGATATAATCGAGCGCGCTGAAATGCGCGGCGGCGGCGAAATCCGCGAGCGTCATCGCATCGCCAGCCAGCCAGCGGCGCCGGTCCAGAAGCCAGGTCATGTAATCGAGGTGATACTTGATCGCCTTGGCACCCGCCTTGACATTGGTGCTGTCGGGAAAGCCGAGCCCCATGACCTTCTTGTTGACCCGCTCGTAAAGCAGTTTCGACGTGACCTCGGAGTGGAACTTGTCATCGAACCACGAGACCAGCCGGCGCACCTCGTACCGCGCTTCGGGGGCCTTGGGCATCAACACCGGCTCGGGGTATTTCTCTTCGATATACTCACAGATCGCGCTGCTTTCGGCCATTGTCATGGCATCGAGCTTGAGCACCGGCACCTTGCCGGCCGGGTTGCGCCGCAGGAAATCGGGATCCTTTTCCCAATAGCGTTCCTCGATCAACTCGCATTCGATCTTCTTCTCCGCCAGGCTCAGCCGCACCTTGCGGCAGAACGGCGAAAGAGGAACGTGATAGAGTTTGGCCATGGCTCGATCATACCTGTTGGGGTTCGCAATACCCCTCCATGCCGTGAATGGGTCGGGTTTTCAATCCTCGAAACAATCGGCGCGCCCGTCTCGGTCGATCGTTGCCGCCCCGTCCATGATCCCACTCGCGCGCTTGCGCAGCCAGGCACTGGGCCGCGATGCCGATCGCCCCTTGGGGTCGGGCAAGACCGCCGCCAGCCGCGCCGCCTGCACCGCGCTCAGCTCGGATGGGGCGACGCCGAAGTAATGCCGCGCGGCGGCGGCCACGCCAAAGACGCCCTCGTCGAATTCGGCCACGTTCAGATACACCTCGATGACGCGGCGCTTTGGCCACATGATTTCGACAATGGGCGTGATCGCGGCCTCGAGCGCCTTTCGCGGCCAGCTGCGCCCATGCCAGAGATAGACGTTCTTCACCACTTGCTGGCTGATGGTCGATGCGCCACGATTGCTGCCCGCCTCGATCGCGGTGCGAATGGCCTGCATGTCAAAGCCCCAGTGCAGACAGAAATTCGCATCCTCCGCCGCCACGACCGAGCGCGCCATTTCCGGGGCCATTGCATCAAGTGGCACCCAGAGATGGTCTATGCCACCCAGCCGACGTGCCTCCTGACCCATGTAGAAGCTGCGCGGCGGGTCGATTTCGCGGTGCGCCGCCACCGTGCCGGCCACGATCAGCCCCGCGATCAGGCTCAACCTGACGCTCCAGCGCCAAAGTCTCCGCAGGGGGCGGAAACCCGATGCGCGCTTGCGCGATGTCTTTGTCGATCTGCTCTTTGCCATCCGTCAAGCTATAGACAGGACCGCCGCCCCCGGTAAAGTGAAACGCCGCGCAGTTCACTGAAAACGGGGCCTTGAAGGCGCGGGGTCAGACCGTTTCGACAAGCGACCGGATCGCTGGCTGCAAATGATAAAGCGTTGACGCGGGCATCGTGCACGAAAGGACTGTGCCGGTGTCGTCGCATGTGTCGAACCAGCCACCTGGCACGGCGCGGTCCAGGTAATCATGTGCGATGCGCGCCATGATCCTTTCGGGCGCGTCCTGCGCGGCAAGAGCGTGGCCACGCTGGCGCATGACCACTGCTGCGCGCAGATACTCGAGCTGCGGCCAAAAGCGGCGGGTGGCAACCGCCGGGTCCACGCGATCAGGCAGGAAACCCTCTGCTGTCTTCCGGTGGGTCAGCGCGGCAAAGAGGCGCTCGGGAGCAGATGCGGGGGACCTGCCCGTCACGTGCTGATAGCGGTGCAGAAGATAGATCCATTCGGCCATATGACCGGGCTCGACCGATTGCTGCGCTCCTTTCAGGGGCCGGAAGTCCGCGTCGTAATATTCCAGTATCCGGCCATCATTTTGCAGGAACAGGGTCGAAAACAGATCCTCGCATTCCTCGGCAATCTTCAGGAAGCGCGCCGCGCCGGTGACGTGGTAAAGCTCGGTTGCGGCCTCAAAGAGATGCATATGAGGGTTCTGGCGACGTGGCAGGATACGCTGCGCGGTTTCGAACCAGCCACGGGGCGCCTTGAGCGCGGCAAGCGCGAATTCCAGCCTGGGCATGTCACCCGCGCGCAAGCGGCCCTGCGCCAGAAGCGCCGAAGCCGCCAGAAGCATGAATGCCAGATCGTAAAGGTCATGCGGCGCACTGCGGATGTTCAGGCGTCTGTCGAAATGCGCCGCCAGCCGTCCGCTTTGCGGGCAGAACCCGTGATCCATCGCATGACGAAACTGGCGTTCGCCCAGATCAGCAAGCGCGGGCTGGCCGCTGCTGACAAAGCAATAGGCCTGCCGGGCCAGCACACGCAGCCTGCGATCACTGCCAGTAAGCGGCCGCCCGGCATGATCCAGCCCCTCCCAGACAATGCCGGTGGCCGGGTCGACCCCCCGGAGCGACCAGAGCGGATAGGCCGACTCCTCAAGCCACTGGGCGTAATCAGCGGCAATCCCCGAGATCAGCATCCCCCACCCCGCCCTTGTTTTTGATTGCGTGTCCAGCCGCGCACTTGTCGCAATGCGCGCAGCATCCGAATGTCGTACAGCCCGCTGCGCGCCACCCAATCCGCCGGAGCCCGCCGGGGCGTTGCCGCAAAAGTCGCCCCCTCGCGCGACGGCGCCAGCGGCAGCAGGTCATCAAGCATCGTGTCATGGCTTGCACGCGACAGGCTGACATCGCCACGCTGCATCAACGCCTCGAGGATGGCACGATCGAGATCCGGCGCGTGCAGCCTTTCATCCGCGCCCCTTTGGCCCAGATCCTGCCCCATCAGCGCACGGCATTGCGGTCCGGGGCGATAGATGTACCGCTGCACCCCGCCATACATGTCAAAGCCCGCCAGAACGATGCGATCCATCCCCAGGCCATGCGCCATCAGCACCGCATATGTGCCCGTCATCGGCTTGCGTTCGTGGCGCGCGACAAGGCTGTTCACGACCTTCTCGATATGCGTGTCCCGATAGGCCATGGGCCGAAACAGAGACTTGAAACGCCGGCGTCCGGCGCGGATCACCGCCGGGTTGTGGCTGGTCCAGGCGCGCAGGTCATAGTCATGGCGGCAATTCCAGAGCGTTTCGAACATGAAAGGCGCGACACGCGGGTCGCCCGCCATCACCGCCATATCCACCTGCCGGCCCAGGAAATACCGGGGCTCGAAAAAGAAATTGTTGGTCCGAAACACCATGTCGCCGGCCAGAACGCGCCCCGGCGCCATCCTTTCCAGCGACGGGCCGTTTCCGCCCACGACGGCCATGCGCCCGCTCATGGCGCAGCCTCCGCCGCCAGAAGCGCATCCGCCATCGCCCGCAGCGCGCCCGCGCCGCCCGGTTTCGGCAGGACCCAGTCGGCTATGGCCAGGATTTCGGGGTGGCTGTCACTGGGGCAGGCTGACAGGCCCGCCGCCAGCATCGCCGCCTTGTCGTTCACATCATTGCCCACATATAGAAGCGCACTCTGCTCAAGCCCCTGATCGCCCAGCCAGCCGCGAAGCGCGCCTGGCTTGTCATCAACCCCCTGACGCACCGGCAGATTCAGCTTGGCGGCGCGGCGCGTCACCACCGGGTTGCGTTCCTTGGACAGGATCAGCATGCGCCACGACCCTGCCTCGCGCAGCATCGAAAGGCCCAGCCCGTCACCGCGCGAGACACGCACGCTTTCGACTCCGTTCTCGTCCATGCTGGCAAGGTTGTCGGTATGCACACCGTCGAAATCCATCACGATGGCGCGCACTTGCCTGAGCCGGCTGGCTTCGAGCGGCACGCCGCCCATTTGCCGGGCAATTGCGCCGCATAGCGCCAGATCCTCCTCGCTGTCGATCTCGACCGCGGGATGTTTCAGCGGGCAAAGCGCGACCTTGCCGCAGAACCGATGGCCGCGTTGCTCGAAAGCCGCGGCATCGACGCAATAGATCGCACCACTTTCACGAAAGGAAGGCGCAAGATCCTGGCGCCGCTGGCGCGGCTGGTCATGGGCGTGATTGGTGCCAATACCGAACCCCTGCGCATCGCGATGCCAGAGAAACGAATGATCCTCGATCACCGACAATGCGCAATCCGCGCCCTGGCTTTGCATGGCGGCAAGACACGTTTCGATATCGTCGCCGGTGGTGAAGGGCGAAGTGCATTGCAGAAAGACCAGACGTTTCAGCCCCGGCATGTCGCGGCGCAGGGTCGCGAGCGCGTGCAGCCAACCCGATTCGGAACTGGCGCTGTCATCGGCCAGATCGGCGGAACGCCTGATGACACGCGCACCATGCGCGCGCGCCTCGCAGCCGATGGCAGGATCGTCGGTGGAGACATAGACATTCCCGACCGAAGGCGCCGCAACCGCAGCCCGCACTGAACGCGCAATCAGCGACATCCCGTCGATGCGCCTGAGATTCTTGCCGATAACCCCTTTAGACCCGCCACGCGCCAGCACGATGCAAGCGGTTTCCAGTTGCGCAGCGGAGGAAATCCCCGTTTTCATGATACCCTACCCAAGCAGCGCGCCGCCGCGAACCGATGAACAGACCTGATCACACACTGAACTGGCTTAGGTGAATCAAGATCAATTTACAAGCGAGTCTTATAGACTTATACAACCCTAAAGTTGTGTCGCCTGAGTTGATTAATGATCAAGAACCTTAAGAAATCCTTTCTGGTTCAGGGGATCTATCGCCTTTCGCGAAATCCGCTGTTCGGTGCGCCCTTGCGCGCCCTTGTCCGGCTGTTGCGCCATGATGGCGCGAACGCGGCCTATTGGTCTCGGACCAACCGGCGCCATAACCGCGCGCAGCGGGCTGTTCTTGCCCGCTTTGAGGCGGAAACAGGCAAACGGCCATGACCAGACGCGCCCCTCGCATCCTGCTTCTTTTTTCCGACGATTCGACCCTGATCTTCGCCGCACGGATGCGCGCCCTTCTGCAAAAGGCCGACGCACCATCCGAGATCGTCATGGGCGCCTACCTGCCCGAGACAGCCCTGTCGGATCGGCAGCTGCGCCAGTTTCTTCCCGATGGCCGCTATGAGATCCTCGACAAGCCCGCCCTGACCGAGGCGCTGATGGCAGGGCATTACGATGCCATCGTGACAAGCCGCGTCTATGGGCACCTCAACACACTTCTTTCAAAGGCTCTCAACCGCCAGAAAGCCGGTCGCGCACGAGTGATCGCCTTTCTTGGCGGGCTCGATTTCTTTCCGCATCGCGGTATGCGGAACCGGCGCAATTGCGACGCGGTCTACCTGTTTCCGCGCAGCACCTGCGACAGGTTCCGAAAGACCGAAGTCCGCCCCGCAACGCAAGAGGTCCCTGCATGGCCGCATGTCGGCTTCGGCCACCCCGCTTTCCTGCGTCCGCAAAAAACGCCGGTCGCCACCCTGCCCGAGAAAGGCGACATCTATTTCTTCACCCAAGCGCTCAGCCCCTCGACCGCGCGCGGGCGGATGCACATGCTCAAGGTCATGGCGGCGATCGCGCGGCGCAATCCGGATCGCACGGTCTGGATCAAGCTGCGCCACCTTCCCAACGAGAACACACGCCACCTGCACCGCGAAAGGCACGACTATCCCTCGCTTGCAGAGCGTTTTCCCGACCTGCCCGCAAACGTGAAACTGACCGCTTGCACCATGGACCAGGCGATGCGCAACGCGGCTCTGGGGGTCACCTGCACCTCAACCGCCGCGATCGACCTCTTGCGCGAGGGCGTGGCGACGATCATTCATCTCGATTACCTCGACCGGGCGCTCGATCCGCTGGTTGCGCCGATGCAACGCCTGTTCAATGACAGCAACCTGATCAAGCCATTGGACGATCTGCTGAACCTGCGCTTTTCGTCCCCCGATACAGATTGGCTCTCGCGTATGTTCTGCCCTCCGGATCTGGGCGCGGATGTGCTGCGTGTCATCGAAGCGCTCAATGGGTCATCTGACCGACGGCCCCCTGCGCGACGCAAACAGGCCAAGGCGCATACACAACCTTAACATGTTTTATATTGGATTACTCTTGCTTAAATGGTAGGAGGCGCCCAGTTACTGATTAACCGGGGTTAGACATGTTCGATAACAAACGTATCCTCGTGACCGGCGGTACTGGCTCCTTTGGCAATCGCTTCATTTCGACCCTGCTCAACGACTATTCGCCATCGGCGGTCGTGGTCTACAGCCGCGACGAACTCAAGCAATTCGAGATGCAGCAACGCTTCCCAAACGAACCGCGCCTGCGCTATTTCATCGGCGACGTGCGCGACGCCCAGCGCATGACCGAAGCGATGCAGAACGTCGATTTCGTCGTCCACGCGGCCGCGCTCAAACAGGTGCCCGCAGCTGAATACAACCCGATCGAATGCATCCGCACCAACATCAACGGCGCCGAGAACGTGATCCGCGCCGCCATCGCCCAGGGTGTCGAAAAGGTCGTCGCCCTGTCCACCGACAAGGCCGCGAAGCCGATCAACCTTTATGGCGCGACAAAGCTCGTTTCGGACAAGCTGTTCGTCTCGGCCAACAATACGGTCGGCGAGCATCGCACCCGCTTTGCCGTGGTGCGTTACGGCAATGTCGTGGGGTCGCGCGGCTCGGTCATCCCGTTCTTTCACCGGATTATCGATTCGGGGGCCAATTTCCTGCCGATCACCGATGACCGCATGACCCGCTTCTGGATCACGCTGGATCAGGGCGTGGATTTCGTGGTCAAGGCGTTCGAGCGGATGTGGGGCGGCGAAATCTTCGTGCCCCGCATCCCCAGCATGCGGATCACCGACCTCGCACAGGCAATGGCGCCCGACATCGAACAACGCGTCGTCGGCATCCGCCCCGGCGAGAAACTGCACGAGGTCATGTGCCCCGAAGAGGACGCGCACCAGACAGTCCAGTTCCAGGACTTCTTCTCGATCACCCCGACCATCAAGTTCAACAACGCCGGGGTTGATTTCGCCACCACCCAGTTGGGCGAGACGGGCGCACCGGTCGGGTCCGAGTTCGAATACAACTCCGGCAACAACCCTGTTTTCCTGAACCAGAAGGAAATCGTCACGCTTCTGGACGAAACGGGTTTCGGTCGGTGATACCCTACGGGCGCCAATCGATCAGCGACGAGGATGTCGCCGCGGTGGTCGATGTGCTGCGCTCTGATTTCCTGACCCAGGGACCGGCGGTACCGCGCTTTGAACAAGCTCTGCGCGCCACCTGCAAGGCACCCCATGCCATCGCCGTCAACAGCGCCACCTCGGCGCTGCATATTGCCTGCCTCGGGCTGGGGCTCGGCCCCGGCAAGCGCCTCTGGACGTCACCCAACAGTTTCGTCGCCTCGGCCAATGCAGGCCGGCTTTGCGGCGCGGATGTGGATTTCGTGGATATCGACCCGGCGACCCTCAATCTCTGCGCGACGCACCTCAGCGACAAGCTTGAACAGGCGCGCCGCGATGGCACGTTGCCCCATATCGTCATGCCGGTGCATTTCGGCGGGCAATCCTGCGACATGCGCGCCATCCATGCGCTGGCCGATGAATATGGCTTTCGCGTCATCGAAGACGCCTCGCACGCGATCGGCGCAAGTTACGACGGCGCTCCGGTGGGTGATTGCCGCTATTCGGATGCCTGCGTGTTTTCCTTTCACCCGGTCAAGATCATCACCACCGCAGAAGGCGGCATCGTCACCACGCGCGACGATGCGCTGGCGAACCGCCTTCAGATGCTTCGAAGTCACGGCGTCACCCGCGATGCCGGCCGCATGACCCGTGACGCCGACGGCCCCTGGTATTACCAGCAGCTCGACCTGGGCCTGAACTATCGCATGACGGACCTGCAGGCCGCGCTTGGCGCCAGCCAGATCGAGCGTCTGGGCCGCTTCGTCAAACAGCGCCATGACCGCGCCAGGCGATATGACGAGGCGCTTGAACACCTGCCCCTGCGCCTGCAGCAGCGTGACGCGGCGAAGCGCTCGGCGCTGCATCTCTATCCTGTGCAACTTGATCCGGCGCTGCCTGATCGCGCCTCGCTGCGCCTGCGCCTCTTTGACATGCTGCGCAAGGACGGGATCGGCGTGAACGTCCACTACATCCCGATCCACACGCAGCCCTATTACCGCGCGCTCGGCTTTGGCGACGGGCACTGCCCCGAGGCCGAATCCTATTATCAGGGCGCGCTGTCGCTTCCACTGCATCCGCAACTCACGAGGCAGGAGCAATCCCGCGTCATCGAAAGCCTGTGCAATGGGCTGAAGGCACTGGGCCTCGCTTAGCGCACGAAATGACGCAACGCACGGCGCGGTTACGGATTGGAAGTATATTGGACGGAGGCTCTCCCGCAGCAGAAATCGCATGCGAGAACCAGTCATGTCCAATACCTCCCCCCGCCTTTCACTGCCCTACATGATGCCATCCCAGGCTCAGAAACACGTCACCCATAACGACGCCTTGCAGCAGCTTGATGCGCTCGTTCAGCTTGGGATCGCGACATTCGATGCCACCCAGCCCCCCGCCAGCCCAGGTATCGGCGAGATCCACGCGGTCGGACCGGGCGCCGAGGGCGACTGGTTGGGCCAGGATGGGCAGTTGGCCTTCTTCACCGAAAACGGCTGGCGCTTCATCCCCCCGCAGGAAGGGTGGCGGGCCTGGAGCATTCTGGACGCCGAATTGAGAGTCTATTCTGGCGGAATTTGGATATCCGTGATGCCGCCGCTCCAGAATATCGATGGCCTGGGCATCGGCACCGCATCGGATCAGACCAACCGTCTGGCCATCGCATCGGACGCCTCGCTGTTCAGTCACGCGGGCTCGGATCACAGGCTCAAGATCAACAAGGCAGCCGAGGCCGACACCGCAAGCCTGCTGTTCCAGTCTGGCTGGTCCGGTCGGGCCGAGATGGGCCTGACCGGCGACGAGGATTTCCGCATCCGGGTCAGTGATGACGGCAGCGTATTTCACGATGCCATGCAGGTGCGCCGCGCCGATGGCGTCGTGCACGTGCCCTGCCTGATGAGCGGAAAGGTCTCGATCGCAAAGGACAACACGGCCAGCATCCCCACGCCGGGCGCGGGTGGAATCGTGTTGGTTTCGATGGTGGATGTCAGCTATCCGCAGACGCCCCATGCCGGGATGTTCTCTTATGACACGGGCCCGTCGCTGTCGCTGCTCACGCTTGCCAAGGGCGCCAGCCTTGAGGATTTCGGGGCCACCCCGCTCACTGGCACGACTTGCACTGACGGCCGCAGCGCCATCGCCGTCGGTCTTGGGGAAATCATCCTCGAGAACCGCCACGGCGGTATACGCGAATACGCTTACACGTTCCTGAACACGTTCT
>CAZMZS010000015.1:0-36744 GCA_964570675.1 uncultured Roseovarius sp.
TCTATACCGACACGCTCAGCCTCGACATGGGCACCATCGTGCCCGCCATCTCCGGGCCCAAACGCCCGCAGGATTACGTCTCGCTCGATCAGGCGGCGTCGAAATTCTTCGAGGTGGTCGCCGATTACCGGGGCGAGGACGAAGGCCGCGCCGCCAATGACATGGCCGCCGAAGGCCCCGCGCCCGACGCGCTGATCGACCCGCGCAAGACCGCCGAGGTCGAGGGCGAGGATTACACACTGCGCGACGGCTCGGTGGTGATCGCCTCGATCACCTCCTGCACCAACACCTCGAACCCCTATGTCATGATCGGCGCCGGGCTGGTGGCGCGCAAGGCGCGTGAACTGGGGCTGGACCGCAAGCCCTGGGTCAAGACGTCGCTTGCTCCGGGCAGCCAGGTGGTGTCGCATTACCTCGAGGCCGCAGGCCTGCAAGAGGATCTCGACGCCATCGGCTTCAACCTCGTGGGCTATGGCTGCACCACCTGCATCGGCAATTCCGGCCCCCTCCAGGAGGAAATCTCCAAGGCGGTCAACGATAACGACCTGATCGCGACCTCGGTTCTCTCGGGCAACCGCAATTTCGAAGGCCGGATTTCGCCCGATGTGCGCGCCAACTACCTGGCGTCGCCGCCGCTGGTGGTGGTCTATGCGATCGCGGGCGACATGAATATCGACCTCACCAACGACCCGATCGGCACCGACAAGGACGGCAAGGATGTCTACATGAAGGACATCTGGCCGACCCAGGCGGAAATCGCCGAACTGGTCGAACGCACCGTCACCCGCGAGGCGTTCCAGTCGAAATACGCCGATGTCTTCAAGGGCGATGACAAGTGGCAGGGGGTCGAAACCTCGGACGCCGAAACCTATGACTGGCCGCCGCAATCGACCTATGTGCAGAACCCGCCCTATTTCCAGGGCATGTCGAAAGAGGCCGGGACGATCTCGGATATCAAGGGGGCGCGGATGCTGGCGCTGCTGGGGGACATGGTCACCACCGACCACATCTCGCCCGCGGGCAGCTTCAAACCCTCGACCCCCGCCGGTGAATACCTGACCGAACGCCAGGTGCCCGTGCGCGAGTTCAACTCCTATGGCTCGCGGCGCGGCAATCACGAGGTGATGATGCGCGGCACCTTCGCCAATATCCGCATCCGCAACGAGATGCTGGACGGGGTCGAAGGCGGCTACACGCTGGGTCCGGACGGGGAGCAGACCTCGATCTTCGACGCCGCGATGGCATGGCAGGACAAGGACGTGCCGCTGGTCATCGTCGCGGGCGAGCAATACGGCGCCGGCTCCAGCCGCGACTGGGCCGCCAAGGGCACAAGCCTTCTGGGCGTGAAGGCGGTGATCGCCGAAAGCTACGAACGTATCCACCGCTCGAACCTGGTGGGCATGGGCGTCGTACCCTTCGAGTTCACCGGCGGCGACAGCCGCAAGACGCTCGGGTTGAAGGGCGACGAGAGCTTCGACATCACCGGGCTTGAGGGCGACATGAAGCCCCAGGCGGAAATCCCCTGCACCATCACCTATGGCGATGGCACGACCAAGGAGATCACCCTGAAGTCGCGCATCGATACGGCGGTGGAAAAGGAATATGTCGAAAACGGCGGCGTGCTGCATTACGTGCTGCGCAACCTCGCCCGCTCCGCCGCCTGATTGGCGCACGGAACTGCATTTCAGGGGCGGCCTTCGGGCCGCCCTTTTGCGTTCTGCGGGCCAAGGCCGGGGGGCCAGCCCCCCGGACCCCCCGAGGTATTTTCAGCCAGATGAAGGGGCGGATTTTCGGGTTTTGTACAAAACTTTTCGCCGAAGGGGCGATTTGGGTACAAAACCGGCGTACAAAACGGACGTTTCGTACAGAAGTCAGCGCGCCTTTTCGATGGCGGGCAGGATCTGATTTTGCAGCACACGGTCGGTGATCGGCCCGGCAAAGCGCAGAATGATTTGTCCTTGTCCGTCAATGACATAGGTCTCCGGCACGCCGTAAACGCCCCAATCCAGAGCCATCCGCCCGTTTTCATCGGCGCCGATAGCGGCATAGGGATCGCCCAGATCATTGAGAAATTTCAAGGCGTTGGCAGGTTTATCCTTGTAGTTCACGCCGTAAATCGTAACCCCTTGGTCCGCGAGTTGCTCAAGATTGGGATGTTCCACCCGGCAAGGCGCGCACCAACTGGCCCAGTAATTGACCAGTTTGACGCCGCGATCGCGCAAATCACTGTCTGAAAACGGTTTTTTTTCGCCAAGCGGCGTCACTTGAACGGCCGGGGCGGTCTTTCCTTCAAGCGCCGAGGGCAGCTCGTCAGGGTTTTCGCGCTGCATGCCCACATAGAAAAGCACCGCCAATCCCGCGAAAATCACCGGCGGCAGGATCATCAGAGGCGACAGTTTAGCCATCTCTTTTCACTTTCGTTTCAACGTCTTCCAGTTGTTTCCTCACCCGCCTCGCGCGGTGCAGGCTGGCCCAGACCAGCACCACCAGCAACACGATCGACACCGCGTATGAGGACAGCACCGCCTCGGCGTATTTTCCCAGATCCGGCATCATCCCATCCGCTCCCGCGCCAGCAGCGCCCGCATCCGGCGCGCGCGGATTTCGGTTTGAGTTCGAAGGAACACCAAGGCTATGAAAAGTAACACAAATCCGGCGATGCAGACCAGCAGTGGATAGTAGAATACATCCGCCACGTTCTCTTCCTTGTCGAGGCTCAGCGACGCGCCCTGGTGCAGTCCCTGGTTCCAGAAATTCACCGCATAGCGGCTCAGCAGGGCAAAGACCGAGCCCACAAGGCAGAGGATGCTGGTCAGATCCGCCGCGGTGTCGTCATCCTCGATCGCCTCCCAAAGGGCTATGTACCCGAGATAAAAGAGAAAAAGGATGAGGAACGAAGTCAGCCGCGGGTCCCAGGCCCACCAGGTGCCCCACATCGGCTGCCCCCAGATCGCGCCCGTCGCCAACGCGATCAGAGTCATCACCGCCCCCACCGGTGCCGCCGCCCGCGCCGCCAAGGCGCTGACATGGTGGCGCCGCACGATCCAGACCAGCGAGGTGACCAGCATCATCAGCCATGCATTGATCGCCATGAGGGCGCTAGGCACATGAAGATAAATGATTTTCACGGTCGAACCCTGGCGGTAATCCTCGGGTGTGAAGAAGAACCCCCATACCAATCCGACGACCAGCGACAGGACGGCCAGGATCGAAATCACAGGCAAAACCCGGTCGGTGGCCTGGATGAACTTCTTGGGGTTTGCATAGGCCCAGAGTGTGTTGAGGTTCATTCCGATTCCCGTTTCGTTAGCGCAGGTTGACCTTCAATACCGCAGCCGAAGCGAAAGGCAAAAGCGCAATCGTGCCGCAGGTAATCCCCGCCAGCATCAGCAGCGGCGTCGTTATGTCCAGCCCCTCGACCCCGCGCCGCGCCATCTCGGCCCCGAAGATCAGCGTAGGCACATAGAGCGGCAGAACCAGCAGGCTGAGCAGTAAACCGCCGCGTTTCAGCCCAACGGTCAGCGCCGCGCCGAAAGTTCCGATCACGCTGAGCGCCGGCGTGCCCAGAAGGAGCGAGAGCACAAGGGGTTTGTAACCCGCTTCGGGCAGGTTCATCAGCAGGCCGAACACCGGCGCGAAAAGCACCAGCGGCAAGCCGGTGGTCAGCCAATGCGCCAAGGCCTTGATCGATACGATCGCCTCCATCGGCAAGGGTGCGGTGGCCAGCAGATCAAGGCTGCCATCCTCCCAGTCGAGCGCAAGAATCCGATCGAGCGACAGAAGGCATGCAAGCAGCGCGCCGAGCCACAGGATACCCGCAGCGATGCGCGCCAGCAGCTCGCTTTGTGGACCGACCCCGAAGGGCACCAGCGTCACGACGATGAGGAAAAAGGCGAGGCCGAGCCCAAAGCCCCCACCCGCGCGCATCGCAAGCCGCAGATCCCGGATCAGAAGCGCGATCACAGGAAGGCCTCGTCGAAATCGTCGAGCTCTGCGGCGCGGGCGCGGAAGGGGCCGACCTCCAGCACCTCGGCTTCGGGCAGGCCCAGGTCGATATGAGTAGCGATCAGGGCCGCGCCGCCGCGCGCCAAATGCGCGCGCACGGCACTTGCGAACATCGCCACTGCATCGCCATCAAGCGATACTGTCGGCTCGTCGAGGATCCAGACCGGTCGCCCGGTAACGAGCAGCCGGGCAAGCCCCAGCCGGCGTTTCTGACCGGCCGAAAGCATCCCCGCCGGGCGGTTGATCAGCCGCGCCATCTGAAAGCTCTCGATCGCTTGGGAAATGTCCGTTTTTCCAAAGACCTGCGCCCAGAAGACAAGATTTTCCTCGACCGTCAACGTGGCCTTGAGCCCGTCCGAATGGCCGGCATAGACAAGGCTGTCAGGATCGGCATCGACGCGCCCGGAATGGGGTGGCTGCAACCCGGCAATGGTGCGCAAAAGCGTGGTTTTGCCGATACCGTTGGGACCACGCAAAACGATCGCGCCACCGGGCGCAAGGTCGAAGGATATTCCCTCGAGCACCTTGATCCCGCCACGCGCGATTGTCAGATCCGAAACGTTCAACACCATGAATGTGTCGTTATCCCAAAGCAAGACCTGCGGAAAGGGGCTGGATCAAGGCGCGGCCTTTTCACACGGGCAGCAGGGCTGCCGCAACGCGCCGCCCTTCCGACAGGAGAACGTTGTAGGTGCGGCAGGCGGCGGCGGAATGCATCACTTCCACTCCCAGTCCGGCCTCTTCGAGACGATTACGCAGATCCGCAGGGATATGCGCGGTCTCTGCTCCTGTGCCGATGAACAGCACATCCGCATCACCCGCCAGCGCCAGAAGCGGGGCGGCGTCTTCGTAGCCTTCCCAGGCGCGCGCCTGTTCGGGCTGCACGATCACCGCACCCTCGAACACTTCGCCGCCGACCCGGAAAAAGCCGGGGCCATAGCCGTTGATCGGGGTGGTTTCCCTGAAGGTCACTTCGTGAATCTGCATGGGTCGGCCTCCTATTCCCAGATCGGCAAACCGCTGACGACCGCCAGCGCAATGACCGAATAGGCAGCCCATCGGTACGTTCGCTCGTGTCGCGGGTCAAACAGAGACTGACCGATCAGTGTGGTGATGAAATAGGGCACCGCGAGCGCCAACGCCAGGATCACCGTGCTCCATGCCACGGCCCCGCGCAACAGAAGGTTGGCCACGATCACCACGTCGAGCGCACCGAGAAACAGGATCGTATTGGCGCGTACCGACTGCACCGCCGCCTGCCCGGCCAGATAGAACAGGATCACGGCGGGTCCGGTCAACCCGGTGAGGCCCCCAAGAACACCCGCAACACCACCAATCCCGACCAGCCCGCGCCGCGAAACCCGCCGCGAAAAGCGCCAGCCTGTCACCAGAGCCAACAGCGTGAGCCCGGCCACAACGGCGACGATCCAGCGCACCATTTGCGCATCGAGCCGCGCCATCAGCCAAAGACCAAGCGGCACGGTCAATAGCGCCGCGAAAGCCAAAAGCCCCACCTCGCGCCGATCGGCCTGCCCCCAGGCGCGCGGCAACAAGGCACCCGAACTTGCGATCCCGGTCAGCATCATCACTCCGACGATCACCGCTGGCGGCAGGAAGATACCCGCGACAGGCACAAAGATCAGGGCTGTTCCGAAGCCGGTGAAACCGCGCACGATCCCCGCCGCCCCGATGGCAAGCATCAACCAGATCAGTCCGGGGGTCGCAGCAAGCTGGATCAGCGCATCAGGCATCCACGTTGGCGAACTGGTTGCCTTGGTTTGCATCGGGCTTGGACCAGTCGCGCTTGACCCCCAGCCACAACAGAATCGTGCTGGCGACGAAGATCGACGAATAGGTGCCGACGATGACACCCCAGATCATCGCGAATACGAAGCCCCGGATCACGTCACCGCCCAGTATATAAAGGGCCCCGAGTGCCAGAAGCGTGGTGACGGAAGTCATCACGGTCCGGCTCAGCGTCTCGTTGATCGAGATGTTCAGAACCTCGGACAGCGACTTCTTCTTGTATTTTCGAAGGTTTTCTCGGACCCGGTCAAAGACGACCACGGTATCGTTGAGCGAATAGCCCACGATCGTCAGGAGCGCCGCAATGATCGCGAGATCAAACTGTATCTGCAACTCCGAGAAGATACCGATCGTCAGCACCACGTCATGCACCAGCGCCACCACTGCCCCGAGGGCAAATTGCCACTCGAAACGCAGCCAGATATAGATCAGAACCGCTCCGATCGCGAGAGCGACCGCTATGATCGCGGTCTGGATCAGCTCGCCCGAGACCTTTGGCCCCACACTTTCGACCGAGGTAAAGGTCAGATCGGGTGCCACCTCCTGCAAGGCGGATTCAACCCCTGCGACCACCTCGGCGGGAACGCTTTCGGTGTCGTCCTGGGCCTGAATACGGATCATCGCGACGTTCTGGTCTTCGTCGAAGGTAGGATCGAAGACTTCGGTTATCGTCACGTCCCCCAGTTGCAGCGGTTGGATCGCATCTCGGTATGCGCCGACATCTACCGGCTGCGCGGTGTCAGTTCGGATCGTGGTGCCGCCGCGGAAGTCAATGCCGTAATTCAAGCCCTGCAACAGGAATGAGCCGAACGCGACGACGATCAGCACGGCGGAAATACCCAGCGACAGGCGCCAGCGACGGAAGAAATCCCACTTGGTGTCCCGAGGTACCAACCGCAGCGACCGCCCCTGAAGCACGGTCTTTGGGCGCTTGCGTTCGAACCACATGATGACGATCAGGCGGGTGACGAAAATCGCCGTGAAGACCGACGTGATGATCCCCAGTCCCAGCGTGATCGCGAAACCACGCACAGGCCCGGACCCCATGGTGTAAAGGATCAGCGCGGTAATGAAGGTCGTGATATTGGCATCGGTGATCGCGCTCAGCGCCTTTTCGTAGCCCAGTTCGATGGCACGCGCCGGGCCCTTGGCCGTTTTCATCTCTTCGCGGATCCTCTCGAAGACCAGCACATTGGCATCGACCGCCATGCCGATAGTCAGCACGATGCCCGCGATACCCGGCAGGGTCAGCGTCGCCCCGATCAGGCTCAGCAGGCCGAAGATCAGCCCGACATTTATGATCAGTGCAATATTGGCGAACAGCCCGAAGGTGCCATAACTTACCGCCATGAACATCAACACCAGAACGAAGGCGACCACACAGGCGATCTTGCCCGCCTCGATACTGTCGGCGCCAAGTTCCGGGCCGATCGTGCGCTCCTCGAGAAAATCGAGTCCCGCAGGCAAGGCCCCGGCCCGCAACAGCACCGCCAACTGGGTACTTTCCTCGACGGTGAAATTGCCGGTGATGATCCCCGACCCGCCGGGAATGTGGCTCTGGATCACGGGCGCGCTGATCACTTCATTGTCCAGCACGATGGCGAAGGGGCTGCCGATATTGGCAGCAGTGTAATTGCCGAATTTGCGCGCTCCGGTCGGATCAAAGCGGAACGATACCGCCGGGCGCCCGTTCTGATCGAAATCCGGCTGCGCATCGACCAGTTCGTCGCCGGTGACAACCGGCGCGCGCTCAAGGATATAAAAGGTTTCCTCCTGGTCCATCGAAGGCACTATTTCATTGCCCGCACCCGGTGAATCCTCGGCGTCCTGCGTGCGCCCGACAACCGGCTGAAAGGTCAACTGCGCGGTGGTGCCGATGATTTCCTTGAGCTCCGCCGCGCTGCCCACGCCGGGCACCTGGATCAGGATTCGCTCCGAGCCCTGACGCTGGATCGTCGGCTCACGCGTGCCAACCTCGTCGATCCGGCGGCGAATAATTTCCAGTGCCTGACGCACCGTGCGATCGTCGGTCGCTCGCTGCTCTGCGGCACTGAGGCGGATGACGATCTCGTCGCCCTCGGTGGTGACCTCGATATCAGATGCCCCTGCCCCGCTCAGGCTGCTGACCGGCCTCGCCAGGCCGCGCACGAGGCTAGCCGCATGTTCGACCTCATCTGGCTTTTCGATCAGGCGCACACGCAGTTCGGGGCTATCGGAGGGTTGCAGACGGATCGGGCCAACGCGGTCGCGCTCCTCGCGCAGCAGGTCGCGCACTTCGGGCCACATGCTTTCGATGCGCGACTGGTAGACATCCGCAACCTGCACTTCGGCCAGCAAATGCGCGCCGCCGCGCAGATCGAGCCCCAGGTTGACCAGGCTCGAGGGCATCCAGCTTGGCCAACGCCCCGCTTGCTCCTCGAGCTGTTCGCCCGAGGCCCCAATCTCCAGCGCCTTCACCGCGTCGTTATGGCTCTCCACTCTGGGATAAAAGGCATTCGGCAGCGCCAGCAACAGACCCAAGGCGACAACGCCCCAGATAACGATGCGTTTCCACAGGTCGATTTGCAGCATTGTCGCGCCTTTTCAAGGATTTGGAGATGTGATGCCGGGCTCAGCCCTCGGCGGGTTCGGTCTTGCTCAGGACCTGTGCGATGGTCGATTTGACGACCCGGACGCGCACTCCGTCCGACAGGTCCACCTCGACCTCGTCGCCATCCTTGACCTTGGCCACCTTGCCGATCAGCCCGCCTTGCGTGACGACCTGGTCGCCGCGGCGCAGGGCTTCGACCATGGCCTTATGCTCCTTGAGCTTTTTCTGCTGCGGACGGATGAGCAGGAAGTACATGATCGCGAAGATCAGGATGAGGGGAATGAACTGTCCAAGGGCTTCCATCGGGTTGTTTCCTCTGTCTTGAGCGGCCCGCAGGCCCTTTTCTCTGAATTGCGCCGGAACCTATGGCCCGCGCCGGACATTTGCAAGGCGCGAAAGGTGCCCTGTCGCCGCCTCATGCACCAGCGGTCAAAACGACGCCCTACACCCCGCCCGGATTCTGTTGCATAAGGCATGCGACGACTCATTCAGGCCAAGGACAAGACCCATGCACGATATCCGCGCGATCCGTGAAAACCCCGATGCCTTCGACACCGCCATGGCACGGCGCGGGATGGAAAACGCCTCGGCCCCAATCCTCGAACTGGACGAAGCGCGCCGCGCGCGCATTCATGCCGCCGAAACCGCGCAGGCCGAACAGAACCAGGCCTCCAAACTGGTGGGCGCCGCCAAGGCCAAGGGCGACGAGGCCGAATTCGAGCGTCTGCGCGCGCTGGTCGGCGACAAGAAGGCCGAAGTCGCCAAGATGCAGGGCGAGGCCAAGGAGCTTGACCGCAACCTCACCGACCTTCTGTCCAGCCTGCCCAACCTGCCGATGGATGATGTACCAGATGGCGCCGACGAGGATGACAATGTCGAGGTCAAACGCTGGGGCAACCCGGCCAGCTTCGATTTCCAGCCCGTCGAGCATTTCGAGATCGCAGGCGTAAAAACCGGCATGGATTTCGAGACGGCCGCGAAACTGAGCGGTTCGCGCTTCGTGGTGCTCCAAGGCGCGGTGGCGCGCATTCACCGGGCGCTGGCGCAGTTCATGATCGACACCCATGTCGAGGAAAACGGCCTTCTGGAAACCTGGACACCGGTTCTGGTGCGTGACGACATGATGTTTGGCACCGGGCAATTGCCCAAGTTCGGCGAAGACAGCTACCAGACCACGAATGGCTGGTGGCTGGTGCCCACTGCCGAGGTGCCTCTGACCAATCTTGTGAATGGCGACACAGTCGACGAATCCACCCTGCCGCGACGTTACGCCGCCCATACCCAATGCTTCCGGTCCGAAGCGGGCAGTGCCGGCAAGGATACCGCCGGGATGCTGCGCCAGCATCAGTTCGAAAAGGTCGAAATGGTATCGATCACCCATCCCGGTCATTCGCGCACCGAGCTCGACCGCATGACCGGCTGCGCCGAAGGCATCCTCGAAAAGCTTGATCTGCCCTACCGCACCATCGTGCTTTGCACTGGCGACATGGGCTTTGGGGCGCGGCGCACCCATGACATCGAAGTCTGGCTGCCCGGTCAGAACACCTATCGCGAGATCAGCTCGGTCTCGGTCTGCGGCGACTTTCAGGCGCGGCGCATGAATGCCCGCTTCAAACCCGCGAATGGCGGCAAGCCGCAATTCGTCCATACGCTCAATGGCTCTGGCCTTGCCGTTGGCCGCTGCCTGATCGCGGTGCTGGAAAACGGCCAGCAGGCCGACGGCTCGGTCACGCTCCCCGAAGCGCTGCACCCCTATCTGCGCGGCAAGACGACGCTGCACGCGAATGGCACGCTGACCTGATACGCCCTGCCTTCTTCTGTTTGAAAATATCCTCGGGGGGACGTTGAAAATCCACGATTTTCAACGTGGGGGCAGACAGCCCCCCATCCCGGCACGCCGCAATCCCGCCCTGCCGTGGTCGGCTCCGTCCTGCCTCCTCAGGTCGGCGTTGACCGTCCCATAGTCTGCATGTTCTCAAGGTCTGCTCCGGGCGAAGGTCTTGAACCTGCAGCGATCGGCCCCAAGTCCTGATTATGAACCGCATGAAAGCCATCCTGACCCTGACAGCGGCCTTGGCCTTTGCCCTGTCCCCGTTTGCAAATGACGGGTTCAACGGCTTTGCGCCCGACCAGTTTCCGATACCGCAGGATGATCCGCCTGTGCAGCCTGCGGGCTATGCCTTCGGGATCTGGGGCCTGATCTACATCTGGCTCCTCGCAGGGGCGGGTTTCGGACTCTTGAAACGCGCCGAAGCGCCGGGATGGGACCGCGCACGCTGGCCGCTCTTCATCAGCCTGGTCGTGGGCGCTGCGTGGATACCGGTGGCACAGCTCTCACCCATCTGGGCGACTGTGCTGATCTGGGTGATGCTGGCTTCAGCGCTGATTGCGCTGTTGGCGGCGGGGCGTGACGACAGAATCTGGCTGCGCACGCCGATCGCGCTTTACGCCGGTTGGCTGACGGCGGCGTCCTGCGTGGCGCTGGCGCTGGTGCTGGCCGGGCACGGGATCCTGGGCGAACAGGTGGCGGCCCTCTTGAGCATCGGACTGGCGCTGGCCTTGGGAATGGCCATTCAGATCCTGCGCGCCGATACGCCCGAGTATGCGCTTGCGGTGATCTGGGCGCTGACCGGAATCATTGTGGCCAATCTCTCGCCGCCCAATATAGCGGTGCTTTCGCTAAGCGGTGCGGGAATCGCGGCGCTGACCTTGACCGTGCGCAGCGCACACGAACACGCCAACACCCGCTCCGCCCGCTGATCCGACCGATCCCGATGCGCAGGCGCGTATCATTTCGGCGGGTTGTTCCTGCCTTGAATATGCTTGCGCAGGCGCGAGGGCGTGGACTTTTTCTTGCTCTTGTAGGGGTTCTTGTCGGATTGTGAGCGCATATGCAGCCGGATCGGCGTGCCGGGCATGTCGAAATCCTCGCGCAGGCCATTGATAAGGTAGCGCGAATAGCTTTCGGGCAGCTTGTCGGGATGCGAGCACATCACCACGAAATGCGGCGGTCGCGTCTTGGCCTGGGTCATGTAGCGCAGCTTGATGCGGCGTCCGCCCGGCGCGGGCGGCGGGTGCGCCTCGACCATGCCGGCCAGCCAGCGATTGAGCTGCGCCGTGGGAACCCGGCGGTTCCACATCTCATAGGCCTTCTCGACGGCGGTGCGCAGACGGTCCAGCCCCTTGCCGGTTTTCGCGGAAACCGTGACCAGCGGAGCGCCGCGCAACTGCGGTAAAAGCCGCTCAAAGGATTCGCGCAGATCGCGCAGCTTTTGCTGCTTTTCCGCTTCGATATCCCACTTGTTCACCGCCACCACCACGGCGCGGCCTTCGCGCTCGGCCAGATCAGCGATGCGCAAATCCTGGCTTTCGAACGGGATGGCGGCATCCAGCAGAACCACCACGACCTCCGAGAACTTGACTGCGCGCAGCCCGTCCGAAACCGACAGCTTCTCGACCTTGTCCTGCACGCGCGACTTCTTGCGCATCCCGGCGGTGTCAAAGACCCGGACCGGCAGCCCGTCCCAATCCACCTGAAGCGAGATAGCGTCGCGGGTGATCCCGGCCTCGGGGCCAGTCAACAGGCGATCCTCGCCCAGGATCGTGTTGATGAGCGTTGACTTGCCCGCGTTGGGGCGCCCGACCACGGCCATCTGCAAAGGGCGCTCCGGCGTCGGGGTGCGCGATACGATCGTATCGCCCTCGCCTTCGGCATCCTCGCCGTCCTCATCCAGAACGACCTCGGTCTCCGGCGCCTCCTGACGGGCGCGCGCCTCGTACTCGTCGGCCAGCGGCATCAGTTGCGAATAAAGCTCGTTGAGTCCCTCGCCATGCTCAGCCGACAGGCGCACCGGCTCACCAAGGCCAAGCCCGTAGGATTCATAGAGGCCTGCGTCAGCAGCCGATCCTTCGGCCTTGTTGGCGCCCAGGATCACGTGATCAGCGCGCTTGCGCAGGATGTCGGCAAAGACTTCGTCGGTCGGCGTGACGCCCGCGCGGGCGTCGATCAGGAACAGGCATACATCGGCCATATCCACCGCCCGCTCGGTCAGCTTGCGCATCCGCCCCTGCAACGACTCGTCCGTGGCCTCTTCGAGGCCAGCGGTATCGATAACGGTGAAACGCAGATCGCCCAGCCGCGCGATGCCCTCGCGCAGATCACGTGTTACGCCTGGCTGGTCATCGACCAGCGCCAGGCGCTTGCCTACAAGGCGATTGAACAGCGTGGATTTGCCCACATTGGGGCGCCCCACGATGGCTAGGGTGAAACTCATGTCTCAGGCTCCGGGTCGGATCAAGCCGCCCTGATACAGTATCGCGGGCTTAACGGAAAGCGTGCAATTGACCGTTCGCCGACACCACGTATAGCGTGCCGCCAGCCACCACCGGGTTGGTCGTCGCGCCGCCCGGAAGCTCGGTCGTACGCCGTAGATTCCCGGAGACCGGATCGTAGAATCTCAGGAAGCCGTCGCTTGATGCCACAATCAGTTGCCCACCGGCGATGACCGGCCCGTGATGGGCGAAAATCTCGGATTGGCGGCGCGGTCTGGTCTTGGTGAAGAAGGGCATCTTGACTGCCCAGACCTGTGCCCCGTCCTCGGCCTGAAGGCGGATCAATTCATTGCGGTCCGACACCATGAAAATCGAATCGCCCGCCGGCCAGACCCGGTTGAGCGGCCCCTGATGCGCGGTCCAAAGGCGTTCGCCATTGGCCAGCCCAAGCGCGACCATACGGCCCGAATGGCTACCGACAAAGACACGCTCGTTCCAGACTACGGGATCGCCCGTGATGTCGCCGACGCGCGCATGGGCGTAACCCCGGCGCTGCCCCGCGATCTGCGAATCCCAAAGCCGCAAGCCGCCCTTACGGAAGGTGCCCTGCACCTCGCCCGAACCAAAGGCGAAGATCGCGTATTTGTTTGTCACCGCAGGTGCCGGGCCGCCCATCACGTTGTGAATGTCGGGCGTCGCAGACACTTGCCAGCGAATCCGGCCAGTATCGGTGTCCAGTGCCCAGGCGAGTTCATCGCCCGCGACAAGATAGACCAAGTCGCCCGATACGGTGGGGCTGCCCGATCCGGTTGCGCGCAGGTTCTGCTGCCAGATCTCGGCCCCGGTTTCCGGGTCGAGCGCAGTCATCAGGCCAAAGCCGGAGGACACGAAAAGCTTGCCCGCGCCATAGGCCAGGCCACCGCCAGTGGCATCGGTCGTCGACTCGCCCGGCGGCACGAGGCTGTGCGTCCAAAGCACCTCGCCGCCGGTCGAAACCGCGCTGACCTTGGCACTTGCATCAAGCGTGAAAACACGTCCACCCGCAACGACGGGATCGGCGGTGATGCGCACCTTGCGCCCGTCTCCCGACCCGATCGAGGTAGACCAGATACGTTCGGGTGCGGCGGAAAGCGCCGGGTGCGCCACGCGTGTCTCCGGGCTGCTGATCGCTTGGGTCCAAGATGCGTTGACTTGCGCCGCCGGCAGCGTCAATGGCTGGCTTCGGTTCTCCTGCGCGGCTGCATCGGGCATTGCCACGCTGTCATCTGCGACCTCGCGGATCACCTCACGGTCGCCCTGAAGGATCGCCTCCTCCTTTGAACAGGCAGAGACGGCCAGGATGGCGGCAAGACCCAGAAAAATCCCGTTTCGTTTCAAAGCCGAAGCCCCCTCACTTGTCCCACGCCGTGCAGGCCGTTCCGACCTGGCGGCGGCGCTTTCGCTATTCGCCCTGGCCGCTGCCGGGCAGTTCGCCGCCCAAGGCTACAATCACTTGTGACGCCCTTCGACGCAAGCCCGGCGTCGCCTGCGCATCGACTGCGACCGCTTGCAGACGCTCCAGCGCACCTTCGGTGTCGCCGGTTTCGGCATCGATCAGGGCCAGTTGCTCTTTGGCCAATAGCCTCGCCAAGCCGTCGCTCAGCGCCAGCCCCTCCAGCCGGGCGCGGCGTTCTTCGACAGAAAGCCCCGACCCCGGCATCGCCACGGCCTTGAGTATGGCGATCTGGCGGTAAACGGGTTCGACGCCGTCACTGTCTGCCAGAGCCAGCAGACGGCTCGCGGCCTCCTGCGGTGTGGTTTCCATGGCCTCGGCGGCGGCCAGCAGATCGCGGATCGCGGCGGCGCCCGGATTCGGAGCCTTGACCGAAGACAGCGCAGCCGCGCGCGCATCGCTTGCGCCCGCACTGAGGCCTTCCATCAGCGCATCGCCGAAACTTTGTGCAGTTTCACGCGCCTGCGCCTTGCGCCATTCATTCCAGGCCGTTCCCCCGACGATCAGTAACACCACGATAACAGCGATCCAGCCATAGCGCCGCATCAGCGCGAACAAGCGGTCGCGGCGGACCTCTTCGGTGACTTCGTCGATGAAACTGTCTGTGTCGCTCACGCCCGGATCCTCTTGCGTTTGTGGCCCCTCTTAGCGCGTCCACCCGGCCCTGCCAAGGGGCGCGAACCGAGCGTCTTGCAGCAGCTAGCCTAAAGGTTTAATCTGAACAGCATAGTTCAGAGTAGGCTGATCGGATGAACCCGGTTCGATCCGACTTTTTCCAGCGCGGCCGCTGGCTGCCGAGAAGGGACCAAAGATGCGACTTTTCCCGATTTTGGCCGCTATTCTGGTCACCGGGCTAATCTACCTCTTCGTTTTCGAGCGCGATCGCCTGACCGGCGCATCTCCCGAATCCGAACAACCCCAAGCGGCACAGTCCAGTGCTGCAAACGGCGCGGATGACGCCGATTCCGCGACGGTGATCGGCGTGGTCGCGGTACGGTCGAGCGCGCGCACCATCGATAGCGCGGTGGTCCTGCGCGGTCAGACCGAGGCCTATCGAGAGGTCGATCTGCGCGCGGAAACCTCGGGGCAGATCATTTCAGAGCCGCTACGCAAGGGCAACTTCGTCGATGAGGGCCAGCTGCTTTGCAAGCTGGACCCGGGCACCCGCGAAGCCGCGCTGACCGAGGCCAAGTCGCGCCTGAGCGCCGCGCGCGCCAGCGTTCCCGAAGCGCGCGCCCGCGTCGAAGAGGCGCGTTCGCGCCTAGAGGAGGCACAAATCAATGAAAACGCAGCCGCGCGGCTATCCGAAGGCGGGTTCGCGTCACAAACCCGGCTGGCCTCGGCGCGTGCGACGCTGCGCTCTGCAGAGGCGGCTGTGGAGACCGCGCGCAGTGGCCTCGAAGGCGCCAATGCCCAGATCGAAGCGGCGCAGGCCGCCGTCGCATCGGCCCAAAAGGAAATCGAACGCCTGACAATGACCGCGCCCTTTGCCGGCCTTCTTGAAAGCGACACCGCCGAACTCGGCAGCCTGCTGCAACCCGGCGCGCTTTGCGCGACGGTCATACAGCTTGATCCGGCAATCCTGGTCGGGTTCGTGCCGGAAACCGAAGTCGACCGCATCAAGCTTGGAGCGCCAGCTCAGGCCGAGCTTACGTCGGGCGGAACAGTGAGCGGCGAGGTCACTTTCCTGTCGCGCCAGGCGGATCAGACCACGCGCACATTCCGTGTCGAGATTCGTGTCGCCAACCCGGATCTGACGCTGCGTGACGGGCAGACGGCCGAAATCGTCATCTCTGCCGATGGCACGCCAGCGCATTTGCTTCCCCAATCGGCGCTGACGCTGAACGATGAAGGCACCCTTGGCGTGCGCCTTGTCACAAAGGACAACGAGGCGGCCTTCACAGCGGTCAAGCTGATGCGCGACACCACCAGCGGGGTTTGGCTGACCGGTCTTCCCGATCAGGCGAATGTGATCGTGATCGGTCAGGAATACGTAAATGACGGGGTCAAGGTGAACCCAAGCTTCAGGGAGTTGGGCCAGTGACCGGTATCGTCGACTGGGCCGCCGCAAGGGCACGCATGGTCGTCGCCTTCATCGTGCTCTCCATCATGGCGGGCACGTTGGCCTATGTCGGCCTGCCCAAGGAGGGTGAACCCGATATCGAGATCCCCGCGCTTTTCGTGTCGGTCCCCTTCCCCGGCATTTCGGCCGAGGACAGCGAGAAACTTCTGGTCAAGGTCATGGAGACCGAACTGAGCGATCTCGACGGGCTCAAGACCATGAGCAGCACCGCCGCCGAGAACTATGCCGGCGTGGCGTTGGAATTCGAATTCGGCTGGGACAAGTCCAAGATCATGGCCGATGTGCGCGATTCGATGAATGCGGCCGAGGCCAAGTTCCCGGAAGGCGCCGAGAAATATTCGATCAACGAAATCAATTTCAGTGAATTCCCGATCATTATCGTCAATCTGAGCGGCGACGTACCCGAACGCACGATGGCGCGGCTGGCCAAGGATCTTCAGGACCGCCTGGAAGGCCTGGAGCCGGTGCTCGAGGCGGGGATTGCGGGCAACCGCGACGAGATGGTCGAGGTCGTGATCGACCCCTTGCGGCTCGAAGCCTATAACGTCACGGCGAATGAATTGATCAACGTTGTGCGCAACAACAATCTGTTGATCGCCGCCGGCGAGATCGAGACAGCGTCCGGGGCATTCTCGGTCAAGATTCCATCCTCGTTCGAAGATACGCGCGACATCTACCGACTGCCGGTCAAGATCAACGGCGACCGGGTCGTCACGCTGGGTGACCTGGCCGAGATCAACCTTACTTTCGAGGATCGCCTCGGAACAGCGCGGTTCAATGGCGAAAAGACCGTGGCCTTGCAGGTGGTCAAGCGCAAGGGATTCAATATCATCGACACCGCCGACCTGGTGCGCGAGACGGTCGATGAGGCCAGCGCGGAATGGCCCGAAGAATTGCATTCGGCGGTGAATGTCGGCACATCGAATGACCAGTCGCGCACGGTTGAATCCATGGTCAAGCAACTGGAAGGCTCAGTGCTGACCGCCATCGCGCTGGTAATGATCGTCACACTTGCCGCACTCGGACTGCGGCCAGCGCTTCTGGTCGGCTTCGCCATTCCCACCTCGTTCCTTCTGTGCTTCGCGATACTTGCCGTGATGGGCGTCACGATCTCGAATATCGTGATGTTCGGGCTCATTCTTTCGGTCGGGATGCTGGTGGATGGGGCCATCGTGGTGGTCGAATACGCCGATAAGCGCATCAGCGAGGGCGAAGGCCCGATGCATGCCTATGTCGCTTCGGCCAAGCGGATGTTCTGGCCGGTGGTCAGTTCCACCGCAACGACGCTCTGCGCCTTTCTTCCGATGCTGTTCTGGCCGGGTGTTCCGGGTGAATTCATGGGGATGCTGCCGGTCACGCTGATCTTCGTGCTCTCCGCCTCGCTCTTGGTAGCACTTGTCTACCTGCCCGTGATGGGGGGCGTGACCGGGCGGACGGAGCGGTGGTTCAACACGAGGATCGACCAGATAGCGGGGGGATACTGGCTTTGGCATGTGCTGCTTTTCCCGGCGTCGATCGGTGCGGTCATACTGGCGGGCTGGCTGATGCCGGTCATTCTGAACGCTGTGACGGCGACCTTCAACGTTATGGATTCATCACGTATCTTCGGCTCGGTCGTGCCGGTTCTGGGCATGGTGTTCGCGCTTTTGGTAGGGGCGGTCGCATTACTGGCGACAGGGGTGTCGGGCGTCGTCGCGACCCTTCTGGGCCTGATGGCAGCCATCCGTCGCATTCGCAACACTGCCGGGGATCTTGGTCGCCGCGTGTTCCCGCTGGGCGAGAAGCGCGTCGATGCCGGCTATCGGCGTTCGCCATTCGGGCGGGTAATCCATTTCATCGCCGGCAACCCGGTGATGCCTCTCGTCGCTTTCGGCATGGTGTTCGTGCTGGTGGGCACGGTTCTGATTTTCTACATGAACAACAACCGCGGCACAGAGTTCTTCGTGGAATCCGAGCCCGAACAGGCCATCGTCTATGTGCGCGCTCGCGGCAACCTTTCGATCCAGCAGAAAGACAGCCTCGTGGCCGAGGCCGAGCGCCTCGTCGCGCAACATCCCGGCGTCGAGACGGTCTTCGCGTTTGCTGGCGAAGGCGGGTTGACCAACAATACCGGCGGCGCCGAGGCACCGTTGGACACGATCGGGCAGGTTCAGCTTGAAACGATCCCCTGGGAGGAGCGCCCACAATCGCGCGAAACCTGGTTCACCATTCCGGTTCTGGGCTACGAGGTGACGCGCGCCGTCAGTGCCGAGGCCTATGACGGCGACACGATCATCAACGAGCTCACCGCCACCCTGGAACAGATCCCAGGCATCAAGATCGAGATCCTTGCGCAGGCGCGCGGTCCGGCTTCGGCAAAGCCGGTGCATCTGCGCCTCAAGGGCGACGACTGGGAGGCCCTGCAACAGGCAACCCGGATGGCGCGCGCGAAATTCGACCACACAACCGGCCTGCGCCAAATCGAGGATACCCTGCCCCTTCCCGGCATTGACTGGCAGATCGATGTGGACGTGGAAAAGGCCGGCCGTTTCGGCGCCGACGTGGCCACCGTGGGTGCGATGGTGCAGCTTGTGACGCGTGGCATCCTTCTCGACACTATGCGCGTTCCCTCTTCCGATGAGGAGATCGACATCCGCGTGCGCCTGCCCAAGGAGGATCGCGTGCTCAGCACCCTCGACTCTCTCAAGGTGCGCACCTCGGACGGGCTTGTGCCGCTGTCGAATTTCATCACCCGCAAGCCGGTTCAGAAGCTGGCCCAGATCGACCGCGTCGACCAGACCCGGTATTTCGACATCAAGGCCGCAGTAGCGCCCGGCCTGACCCGGACCGCGGGTGGTGATGACGAAAGCGAGGTTCCGATCACCGCCAACGAACGCATCGCGCAATTGACCGGATGGCTGGACAGCGGCGTGCTGCCGGCGGGGGTCAGCTATGAATGGACGGGCGATCAGGAGGATCAGGCCGAATCCGGTGCCTTCCTGCAAAAGGCTTTCGCCGGCGCGCTCGGGTTGATGTTCATCATCCTGCTGGCGCAGTTCAACAGCATTTACAACGCGGTTCTCGTGTTGCTCGCGGTGGTATTGTCCACGACCGGCGTGCTGATCGGGATGCTGCTGATGAACCAGCCCTTCTCGATCATCATGACGGGTACGGGTATCGTGGCGCTGGCCGGGATCGTGGTGAACAACAATATCGTGCTGATCGACACATATCAGGAATACAGCCGCTACATGCCCCGGATCGAGGCGATCACCCGCACCGCCGAGGCACGCATCCGCCCGGTTCTGTTGACCACCATCACGACGATGGCGGGGCTTGCGCCGATGGTGATCGGGCTCAGCCTCGATTTCGTGAATGGCGGCTACTCGTTCAACTCGCCCACTGCCCTCTGGTGGAAACAGCTGGCCACGGCGGTGGTCTTCGGGCTTGGCATCGCGACGATGCTCACGCTGGTCTTTACCCCGTCGATGCTGGCGCTCAGAATATGGGCCAGCACCTATGTCGGTTGGGGCGCGCGGGCGCTGGCGGCTATGTCGATGGGCCGCGCCAGCCGTGCCGCGCGCGACTGGTCGCTGAATTCCGCTGCGCGCCGGGTGCGCGCACCCGAACTGCTCTGGCCCGAGGAGCGCCCCGGAGATTACGTCGACGAAGACGCCGAACAGCCGGGAGCAGATGACATCAAGCGCGTGCTCGGCCCACGCGATGCCAATGGCAAGCCGCTGCGCGCCGCCGAATAGCGCTCTGATTGAACTGCCCCGGCCTAGCGCCGCTTGGCGCGCTTGTCCGCCTTGCCTTCGCCCACAGCGCGCTCTTCAGGCGACAATTCGGCCCACCAATCTCCGTAGCTACTGTTCGCAGGGTGTCTTGCGCCTTCATCGGGGGCACCATCGTCCCACCAGACAGGGCCACGCTCTCCAAGGCGGCGCTTGGCCGCGTCCACCGCGTCACGCGCAGCGCGTTCCTCTTCAGGTGTGGTGGCCTGCTGCACGGCGCGGCGCGCCTGCATCAAAGCCTTTACGGCTGCGCGCCGATCACTTTCGTCCAACGCGGGATCGGTCTTGCGCCACAGCCGTCCCTTGGCGACGAAATAGCGCCCGTCCGGCGTTTGTGGATAGGCCTTGTCACGGCGGGTCATGCAGCCTCTTCAGCCTGCTGGCGCTGCCAGAGGCTGGCATAGCGGCCCTGACGCGCCAAAAGGTCGGCATGGCTGCCCTCTTCGGCGATCTCGCCATCCTCCAGCACCACGATCCGGTCGGCATCGGCGACGGTGGACAGGCGATGCGCGATAGTAATCACCGTGCGCCCCTGCCCCGCGCGCTTGAGCGCGCCCTGGATGTCGCGCTCGGTTTCGGTGTCAAGCGCGCTCGTGGCCTCGTCCAGCAACAGGATGGGCGGGTCCTTCAGCAAAGTGCGGGCAATGCCGACGCGTTGCTTCTCGCCGCCCGAAAGCTTCAGCCCCCTTTCGCCGACCTGCGTGTCATAGCCATCAGGCAAACCGATGATGAAATCGTGGATTTGCGCCGCCTTGGCCGCCTCTTCAACATCGGACTGGGTCGCCCCGGCGCGGCCATAGGCAATGTTGTAGCCGATCGTGTCGTTGAAAAGCACCGTATCCTGCGGCACCACCCCGATCGCCTGATGCACGCTGTCCAGCGTCAGGTCGCGAAGGTCCTGCCCGTCGATCGTGACCGCCCCCTGCTGCACATCGTAAAAGCGGAACAATAGCCGCCCGATGGTGGATTTGCCCGAGCCCGACGGGCCGACAACCGCCACGGTGCGTCCCGCAGGCACGTCGAGCGTGATCCCCTTGAGGATCGGGCGCGCCGGGTCATAACCAAAGACGACATCTCGGAACAGAACTGACGCTCCGCCCACCTTAAGATCGCTGGCGCCCGGTTTCTCGCGGATATCGGGCTCCTGTTCCAAAAGGCCGAACATTTCCGCCATGTCCACCAACGCCTGCCGGATCTCGCGATAGACTGTGCCAAGGAAATTGAGCGGCATGGTGATCTGGATCATGTAGGCGTTGACCATGACGAAATCGCCCACCGACATGCTTCCGCCCTGCACACCGATGGCAGCCATCACCATCACCACGACCAGCCCGCCCGTAATCAGCACGGACTGCCCGAAATTCAGGAAGGCCAGCGAATAGGATGTCTGCAAGGCCGCCCGCTCATAGCCCTGCATGGCTGCGTCATAGCGTTCCGCCTCGCGCATCTCGGCGCCGAAATACTTGACCGTCTCGAAATTCAGCAGGCTGTCGATCGCCTTCTGGTTGGCGTCGGTATCCTGGTCGTTCATCTCCTTGCGCTGCTTGACGCGCCATTCGGTGACCTTGAAGGTAAAGGCTACATAGGCCGCAATTACCACCACGACAACGGCCAGATACCAGAAGTCAAAAAGCGTCCAGAGCACTACACCGATCATCAGAAGTTCCAGCACCAGCGGCCCGATCGAGAACAGCAGGAAGCGCAACAGAAACTCGACGCCCTTGACCCCGCGCTCGATGATCCGGCTCAGTCCGCCGGTCTTGCGGGTGATGTGATAGCGCAGCGACATCTGGTGGATATGGGTGAACGTCTCCAGCGCCAGACGCCGCAGCGCGCGCTGCGCCACCGGCGCGAACAGCACGTCGCGCAGCTGTTGGAAGCCGACATTCATCAGCCGCGCACCGCCATAGGCCACCGTCAGCCCCACCGCACCAAAGGCCAGCATCCAGGCATCGCCGCTCCTTTCACCCGCCAGCGCATCGACTGCCGCCTTGTAAAAGAACGGCGTGCCCACGGCGATCAGCTTGGCCAGCACCAGCGCAATCAGCGCCAGCACTACGCGCCGCTTGACCCATGTCTGACCCTCGGGCCAGAGATAGGGCGAAACGCGCCGGATCGTGGTCCAGCCGTCGGCTGGCATTTCGGTTGTCGTCAGGGTGGTTCGGCGCATCGGCTTGCCTGTTCGATCTGTGCCGCGCGACCCTAAGCGCAGGGGCGGCGAATGGCCAGCCCCGCCGCATTGCGGCAATGCGCGATTGAATTGGAATTGGGACGCGCGCCATCGCGCGCGCAGCAGAGTCAGTCCTCGGCGGCGGGCGGCACGGTAAAGACCTGTCCGGGATAGATCAGGTCCGGGTCGCGGATGCGGTCGCGATTGGCCTCGAAGATGCGCACATACATCAGCCCTTCACCGTAGTTGCGCCGCGAGATCGCCCAGAGCGTATTGCCCGGTTGCACTGTCACCGCGCGCACCTGCGTCGCGCTGCCTTCGCTTTGGGCCTCCTGCGCAGCCAGAACCGCCTGATCCTCCCGCTTGAACGGAGTCTCGACCCGCGACGTCACATTGCCATTGTCATCGAGCTCGTCGACCCGCAGCGTATAGACGCCACTCGCCACATCCGGCAGATTCATGCGCCACTGCCCGTCCTGTGCGATGGAGGCGCCGCCCTGCGCGCGATTGTCCAGATATGCGCGCACGAAGCCAAGCTCCTTGCCACGCCCCGATAAAACCACGTCACCTTGGTCCGAATAGGTGATCGCATCGATCGCCACACTCGTCATCGCCTCGGGCGGTGCACCCTGTGGTTCGGGCGCCTGAAGCACGCGCACGCCACTTTCGTCCGACAACAGCACCGCCTGTCCGGTGGCAGCCTGCGACGCGGGCTCGGGTGCGACTGGTTCGGATATGTCCCGGGTCTGCGGTGCCTCGGGCGCTTCGGGTGACGCCGGCGCATCGAGGGCAGCCACCTCTGGCGCGGCATCCTGCGTGGTTGCAGGCGCGGGATCCTGCGCCAGAACTGCGGAACCCTGCGCCTCGGCTGTCTCGCTGGTCGCGTTTGTTTCAGTGCTCTGGACAGACTTCGTGCTTTCCTGTGATTCCCCGGCCTCCGGTTCGGCTTCGGCTTCGGCTTCGGAAAGCTGACTTGGCGTGATGATAATCTGGTCGCGCGATGCGATCTCGTCGCCGGTCTCGGGCGAACGCATGGCGAGGCTCAGAACCCGAGGCTGATCGCTCCCTTCCAGCAAGAAGAACTCCACGAAATCGCCCGCGCCGCCGGCATTGAGAGTGCGCAAGCTCTGACCGTCCAGCAGAACCGACGTGTCCCAGCCGGGCTGCGTGCGCCCCGCCACCAGCATGCTGCCATCGGGATCAAGGCGGAAGGTGCTGATACGCGGTGGTTCGGGCAGGTCAGGCGTGGCTTCTGGGGCGGATTGATCGGTCGTATCGGTTTTCTCGGCAGGGGTGTCTTGTAATTTTTCATCAGTGGCTTGAGGGGCGTTCTTGACCTTCGCGGAACCCTCTTGGCCAGTCTCGGCCGGCACCTCGGGCTGCATCGCCACGGGCTCGTTCTCTTGCGACGGCGCAATGACTCCGGCCACATAAAGAGCCGCACCGGCGGCCACCACAGCCACCGCCGCCCCGGCGATGAAAGGCCAGGTGCTACCGGCCAGTATCTTGCTCATGCCATCCCCCTGTGGCGCGTCCCCCGCCATGCGCGGTTGCCGGACCATAGCAACAGGGCTATCACTGGTCAAAACAACCCTTTGATCAACAGGAAGAAACCGATGCCGTCAGCCTCCGTCTGTGTCTTTTGCGGCTCACGCTCCGGGGGTCGGCCGGCCTATCAGGCTGCAGCGGTGGAATTGGGCCATGCGCTGGCAGCTGGGGGCTGGCAATTGGTCTACGGTGCAGGAGATGTGGGGCTGATGGGCTCTGTGGCACGCGCCGCGCAGGCGGCGGGTGGCGATACGTTCGGGGTGATCCCTGTGCATCTGTTGCAGGCCGAAGCCGGCAAGCACGACCTGACCAGTTTTGTCGTTACCGAAACCATGCATGAGCGCAAGAAGGTCATGTTCATGAACTCGCATGCCATCGTGGTCCTGCCAGGCGGCGCGGGATCGCTCGATGAGTTTTTCGAGGTCCTGACATGGCGACAGCTCGGCCTTCACCAGAAGCCGATTTTCCTTCTGAACACGGAAGGCTACTGGGACCCGCTCATGGGGCTTATCGATCATACGATTGCCGAGGGTTTCGCCGATGACAGCCTGCGCGGGTTCATTCAGGTCGTCGACAGTGTTCAGGAGCTTTCCAAAGCCCTGCGTGCCGCCCTGTCCTGACGCCACGCCGCCGAGGTATAGATCGCCAGTGCCGTCCAGATCATCGCGAAGGCGATGGCGTGCCAGAAGCTGAACAGTTCCTGAAAGATGAAGGTCGCCACCAAAAATTGCAGCGTCGGGTTCAAATACTGCACCAGCCCCACTGTCGCCATGGTGACACGTCGCGCCGCATAGCTGAACAGGATCAGCGGCGTGCCGGTGAGCGGCCCCGAAAAGGCGAGCATCGCGCTTTCGTTCCAACTATGCCCGAAGGCGCCCTGACCGGCCGAATGGGTGCTCCAAAGGATCACCAGCGCGATCGGTGACAACAGGATCACCTCGGCGGTAACAGAAACCACCGGGCCGACGCTCAGCCCCTTTTTCGCCAACCCATAAAGCCCGAAGGACAGCGCCAGGCCCATCGATATCCAGGGCGCGACGCCCAACCCCCATGTCAGCGTGACCACCGCCACCGCCGCCAGCGCCACCGCCATTTGCTGCGCGCGCCCCAGCCGCTCGCGATAGGCAATTGCGCCAAGTGCCACCGCGACCAGCGGGAAAATGTAATAGCCAAGCGATGCCTCCATCGCCTTGCCGATCTGGATCGAGGTGATGAACAGAAACCAGTTGGTCGAAATGGCGATCGCCGCGAAGCCGATCACCAGAAATGAACGCCGCGCGCCAAGCGCCCGACCCAAAAGGGAAATCCGCCCCTGTATCAGCAAAACACAGGCGAAGAAGAGGCAGGACCACAGGGTCCGGTGGGCCAGAACCTCGATCGGCGGAACATGATCGAGCAGCTTGTAATATATGCCCGACAGCCCCCAGACGGTGCAGGCGGCCACCATCGCCGCCACGCCTTTCGCTGCCTCGTTCATGCCGTCTCCGCCGTCCTGTGCTTGCGCCAGTGCTGGCCCAGCATGCGGCGGAAGGCAAGCGGGAAATGCCTGCGGCCCCTGCCTGCGCCGCGCGCGATCTAGCTCGCGTCGGCCAGTTCGGCTTTCAGCAGGCTTTCGATCTTGCCGATCGGGTGGTTTGTCATGTCCTTGTCGATCTCGGCAACGACCCGCGCGCTCACCTCCTTATGGAGCTTGTCACGCAGCGTTCCCAAGGTACGCGGCGGCGCCACCAGCACGATCTTTTCAAACGCGTTTCGATGCGCCAGCCGATAGAGGATATCCGACATTTCGGCGGCAAAGCGATCCTTGGCAAGCCGATGCCAGTCGGCTTCTTCCATCGAAGAGCGGTGACCCATGCCATCATCGGGCATGCGCCCCGGCTTGTCGCTGACCTGTTCGCCCATCGGCGGATTTTCCTGGCTCTCCAGGCGCACGACCTTGAGGAATGGATCCTGTCCGTCAGTCACGTTTTCCAAAAACAGGGCTTTCTCCCCGTCGGCGACAAGAACCCATGCCCCATGTGCAAGCTCGGTCATGAAAATCCTCCTTCTCATTAGGTGCTTCAAAAACATAAGCATCGCATATGGCGCGGAAAAGGCCATGACTTCGGTCAATCCCCAAAATGCGAAACCCCGCGCCGAGGTAGCGGCGCGGGGGCGAGGTTTTGCTGATGTCACAGGCGCTTACATACGGCCGGCGACGTTCTCCCAGTTCACCAGGTTCTCCAGGAAATTCTGCAGGTAAGCCGGACGCTTGTTACGGAAATCGATGTAGTAGGAGTGCTCCCACACATCACAGGCCAGCAGCGGAGTCTGGTCGAAACACAGCGGGTTCACGCCGTTCTCGGTCTTGGTGACCTTCAGGCTGCCATCAGTATCCTTTACCAGCCATGCCCAGCCCGAGCCGAACTGACCCGCGCCCGCGGCGGCGAATTCTTCCTTGAACTTGTCAACCGAGCCGAAAGCTTCGGTCAGGGCCTTTTCAACCTCACCGGGCATGCCCGTGCCGCCAGGCGCCATCATTTCCCAGAACTGGTTGTGGTTCCAGTATTGCGAGGCGTTGTTGAAGATGCCATTTTGCGCCACGGCCTTGGGATCATATGTGCCCTTGATGATCTCTTCGACGGATTTGCCTTCCCACTCGGTTCCGGCAACAGCCTTGTTGCCATTGTCCACATAGGCCTTGTGGTGGATGTCGTGGTGGTACTCCAGCGTTTCGCGCGACATGCCGTAATCTGCCAGCGCGTCATGCGAATAGGGAAGATCGGGAAGTTCAAAAGCCATTTTGGGCCCCCTGTTCGTTATCAGAATGCGTGTGGCTCTACATGGTGACCTTCGCGCTGTAAGGTCAAGGGGCAGGCGGGAATTTTCCGCAGCTGCCTCAGATGAAAAGCCCCGCTTCACTGCCCGGCGCGGCGGCATTCCTGAGCAGGTTGAAGGCATATTCCGCAACCGACCGGAAGCACACGACCTGCACGCTTTGCGTATCGGGCATCCAGATCGCCGCCGGAATCTGCGCCATGCGGGTCCGGCGGAACTGTCCGGGGCCAAAAGCCTCGGGTGCCATATCCACCGGACACAGCTTGGCGATGACCTCGCGCGCGCCGACCCCGCCCGAGACGCGCAGCAGAGCGCGCGCATCCGACACGTCGGCAACCAGCGCGTGTTCACCCGCGAGGCCCTTTTCAAGTGCATCGCGCAGCCCCTGCGCCTCGCCGTAGGCGCCAAGGATCAGCAATTCATCAGGCGACATCCAGGCCACGGCCCTATCACCTGCCGTCTCGATTCCGCGCGGCTCGGGCAGATCGGCACCCGCCGCAGCCTTCAGCGCCTTGCGCAGCTTGGCCGAGGCCAGATCGCCACGCAGCGTGATCATGGCCCTCAAGCCCATATCCTCGACGCGGACGAACCCCTCATGGGATGCACCGTCAAGCGCGCTTACTGCCTCAGACATTCTGCTTCTCCCCGTCCTTGTCGTAGAAAACCGGCTCGACGATCTTGGCGCGCATCACGGCGCCGTCGACCTTCGGGAATTCCAGAATCTCACCCATCCGGTCCGGCCCGTTCAGCACCAGCCCCATGGCGATGCCCCGGCCCAGAGTCGGCGAATGATAGGTGGATGTCACCCGCCCCTGCACATTGCGCTGGCCATTGGCGTTACTGCCCTCGGCGGTGGCATAGGCCCCGTCCGGCAGGGTCGCCCCATCCAGCGTTTCCAGCCCCACCAGCTTCCAGCGGGTCGGGTCGCTCATGTGGCGGCGTTCCTGCGCACGCTTGCCCAGGAAATCATCCTTCTTCTTCGAGATCGCCCAATCGAGGCCGAGGTCTTGAGGAATCACCGTGCCGTCAGTCTCGTCACCGATCATGATGAAACCCTTCTCGGCGCGCATGATATGCAGCGCCTCGGTCCCGTATGTGGTCACGCCAAATTCCGCGCCCGCATTCAGCACCGCGTCCCAGAATGCGCGTCCCTCGCTGGCGCGTACCGCGATTTCATAGCTCAACTCGCCAGAGAACGAGATGCGGAATACCCGCGCCCGGATCGTGCCGAACGTCACATCCGTCCAGCCCATGAAGGTCAGCGCCTCGGCGCTGATGTCGTCATCGGTCAGCTTTTCAAGTACCTTGCGCGCCTTGGGTCCGACCACGGCGACCTGGGCGAATTGCTCGGTCACGTTGGCGGTGTAGACGTTCCAGTCCCACCACTCGGTCTGAAGCCATTCTTCCATATGCGCATGGACCGAATCGGCCCCGCCGGAGGTGGTATGGCAAAGGAATGTCTCTTCATCGAGACGCGCGACCACGCCGTCATCCATCAGAAAACCGTTCTCGTTGCACATCAGCCCGTAACGGCAGCGTCCCGGTTTCAGCGTCGACATCATGTTGGTGTAAAGCATGTCCAGGAACCGCCCCGCATCAGGGCCCTTGACGATGATCTTTCCCAGTGTCGACGCATCCAGAAGCCCAAGACTGTCGCGCGTGGCCTTGACCTCGCGCTGAACGGCATCCTCGATGCTTTCGCCCGGTTTGGGGAAACAATAGGGTCGACGCCAGGCGCCCACCGGCTCCCAGTAGGCGCCGTTTTCGGCGTGCCAGGCATGCATCGGCGTTTTGCGCAGCGGCTGGAACGTCTCGTTGCGTGCCTCGCCCGCGATCGACGCCAGCGAAATCGGGGTGTAGGGCGGGCGGAAGGTGGTCGTGCCGGTCTGCGGAATGGGCTGGCCCAGTGCATCCGACAGGATCGCAAGCCCGTTGATGTTGCTCAATTTGCCCTGATCGGTGGCCATGCCAAGGGTGGTATAGCGCTTGGCATGTTCGACGGATTCAAAGCCCTCTCGCGCTGCCAGTTGCACATCGCTGACCTTGACGTCGTTCTGGTAATCCAGCCACGCCTTCATCCGCAGTTTGACGCCCGCGCCTTGCGGCATCAGCCATACGGGCTCTATCCCGGCCTCTTTGGGATTATCCGCAACTGGCGCCTTGCTGCGCTTAGGTTTGTGGCCCGTGGCCTGCGCGGCGGCCTTGCCGGCGGAATCAGCGCCCTTCAGAACATCGGCCAGATCCAGATGCCCCTCGGCCGCCCCGGCACAGCGCACGAAGCCCTCGCCATCGGCACCGGTCGGCGCGTTATCCACATCCGGGCGGAACATGGCTTTTTCGTCATCCCACAATAGCTTACCGCCGCAATGGGACCACAGATGCACGATCGGCGACCAGCCACCGGACATGGCGACAGCATCGCATTTGATCGTCTCCAGCGCGGCGCCTTCACCGGCCTGCACACAGATTTCCACGGCCTCGACCCGCTTGGCGCCCTTGACGCGGGCAATGCCCTTGCCGTTCTCGACGCGAATTCCCAACTCGATCGCCTCACCTGCCAGCGCGCCGCCGCCACCTGCCCGGGTGTCGACGATGGCCGGAATCTCCAGCCCCAGTTTTTTAAGGGTGATCGCGGTACGGTAGGCATCGTCGTTATTGGTTACGACCACGGTGCGATCGCCGATCGACACCCCGTAATCGACCGCATAATCGCGCACCGCAGAGGCCAGCATCACACCCGGCACGTCATTGCCCGAGAAACAGATCGGCCGCTCGATGGCGCCGGTCGCGGTCACGATCTGCCCGGCGCGGATGCGCCACAGGCGATGGCGCGGGCCGGTCGAGTCAGGGCGATGGTCGTTCACCCTCTCGTAGCCCAGCAGATAGCCGTGATCGTATACGCCTGCCCCCATCATCCGGCGGCGCAGGGTGACATTCTCCATCGTCTCCAGAATGGCAACGATTCCGTCCACGAACTTATCCACAGGCTGCCCGTCCACCGTGCCGCCATCGACCGGCGCGCGCCCGCCCCAATGCGGGGTCTGCTCCATCAGCAGCACCTTGGCGCCGGCATCGCCCGCCGCCTTGGCGGCCTGGAGGCCCGCAACACCGCCACCGATCACCACCACGTCGAAAAACGCGTAGAAGTGCTCGTAGCTGTCCTGATCGCGGTCCCGCGGCGCGCGGCCCAAACCCGCAGACTGGCGGATGATCGGCTCGTAGACATGTTTCCAGAAAGGTCGCGGGAACATGAAGGTCTTGTAATAGAAGCCCGCGGGCAGGAACCGCGACAGCTTGGCGTTAATCGCGCCGATGTCGAATTCCAGGCTCGGCCAGTGGTTCTGGCTGGCACAGATAAGTCCGTCGAAAAGCTCAGTCGTGGTGACCCTCTGGTTGGGCTCGAAGCGCGCGTCCTCGCCCAGACCGACCAGCGCATTGGGCTCTTCGGCACCGCTCGACACGATGCCCCGCGGGCGGTGATACTTGAACGAACGCCCAACAAGCATCTGGTCATTCGCCAGCAGCGCCGAGGCCAGCGTATCGCCCTCGACCCCCTTGAACCGCTTGCCGTTGAAGGTGAATTCCAGCGGCTGCGATTTGTTCAGAAGGCGGCCGCCATTGGCCAGACGTGTGCTCATGCGAACTCTCTCCAGCTCCAGCCCGGCCGCTTGGCCGAGATCTTGTCCTTGATATCCTGCGGCGGTTCGGTGGTCTGCGCGCTGTAGGTGCCGAACACCTCGAGCGTGACGGTGCAACGCGCCGCGTGGAACCACTTGCCGCAGCCATTGGCATGGCGCCAGCGCTCGAAATGCACCCCCTTGGGATTCACCTTCTCGAACAGGTAGCCGTGAAAGTCGTCATCGCTCGATCCGGGGCCGTAGCGCTTGATATGCGCCTCGCCGCCGCCATGAAATTCGGTCTCTTCCGCGGTCACACCGCAGCAGGGGCAGGTCAGGATCAGCATGTCGTGCCTCCGGTAATCGGGTGGTGGCCGGGGCACTTCGCACGACCCTGGCGGAATGCGTCTTTAAGACGTGCGTACGAATCGGCCATCAATGCGCCACCCCCGCGGCGACGCTTTCGTCGATGAAGCGACCTTCGCGGAAACGCTCCAGCCCGAATTCCGCCGTCAGCGGCGAATGCCCCTTGGCCATCAGTTCCGCAAAGCCCCAGCCCGAGCCCGGAATCGCCTTGAACCCGCCGGTGCCCCAGCCGCAATTGATGAACACGCCCTCGACAGGGGTTTTCGACAGGATCGGCGAGCGGTCCCCGGTCATGTCCACGATCCCGCCCCATTGGCGCAGCATCTTGAGGCGGCTGATCATCGGGAAGGTCTCGACCAAGGCGCGCACGGTTTCCTCGATATGGTGGAACGAGCCGCGCTGAGTGAAGTTGTTGTAGCCGTCAGCGCCGCCGCCGATCACCATCTCGCCCTTGTCGGACTGGCTCATGTAGCCATGCACGGTATTGGCCATGACCACCACGTCCATGCAGGGCTTGATCGGCTCGCTGACCAGCGCCTGCAGGGCCACGGATTCGATCGGCAGGCGAAAGCCCGCCATGTCGGCCAGATGCCCCGAATGGCCCGCCACGACGATGCCCAGCTTGTCACAGGCGATATCACCCCGGTTGGTGCTGACGCCGGTCACGCGCCCGCCTTCGCGGCTGATGCCGGTGACCTCGCATTTCTGGATGATGTCCATGCCCATGGCGCTGCACGCCCGCGCATAGCCCCAGGCCACCGCATCATGGCGCGCCGTGCCCGCGCGCGCCTGCCAGAGCGCACCCAGCACCGGATAACGCGGGCCATCCAGGTTGATGATCGGCACCAGCTCCTTGACGCGGGCGGGCGAGATGAATTCAGTGGTGACGCCCTGCAAGGCGTTGGCATGGGCGGTGCGCTCATAGCCGCGCACCTCGTGCTGGGTCTGTGCCAGCATCATGACGCCGCGCGGGCTGTACATGATGTTGTAATTCACGTCCTGGCTCATTGTCTCGTAGAGGCTGCGCGATTTCTCGTAGATCGCTGCCGAGGCGTCCTGCAGGTAATTCGAGCGGATGATCGTGGTGTTGCGCCCGGTATTACCGCCTCCAAGCCAGCCCTTTTCCAGCACAGCGACATTGGTGATGCCGAAATTCTTTCCGAGGTAATAGGCGGTCGCAAGCCCATGCCCACCGGCCCCCACGATGATCACATCGTATTTCTTCTTGGGTTCGGGCGAGGCCCAGGCCCGCTCCCAGCCCATATGGTTGCGCAGGGCTTCGCGGGCGACGGCAAAGGCGGAGTAACGTTTCATGCGCGCTCTCTGACGAGTGTTGGAATCGCAGGTGATCCTGCCATGCCAGCGTAATGCGACAGAACCCCGATTCAAAGGATACCCGGCGCGGCATAAAACGCCCAATTCGCGACATTGAGACATCACGCCGCGATCCACCCGTTGCCCTGCGCCCCTTTGCCTCTTTTTTCCGCGCGCGCAGATCGCTACATGGAGGAACGGATTGGGCGGAGTAACCATGGTTTTCTGGATCGTCAGCGGCGCGCTTGCGCTTGTGGTCAGCATCATCCTCGGGCTGACCCTTCTTCGGGGTCGTGTCGGCGACAAGCCGCCTGCGGCCTATGACCTGCAGGTTTATCGCGACCAGCTCAAGGAGGTGGATCGCGACCTTCAACGCGGGGTCGTCGGCCCCGAGGATGCCGAGCGCACCCGCGCGGAAATCTCGCGCCGGGTTCTGGCAGCCGACGCGCAGCTGCGCGATGGCGGCGCAAGCGGCGGTCAACCGAGCCACGGTGGCCGCGTGGCGGTGCTTTTGCTGGTGGTGCTTCTGGCGGCGGGGTCGGTCGGGCTTTACAGCCAGCTTGGTGCGCCGGGCTATTCCGACCTGCCGCTCAAGACCCGCATGGCGCAATCTGATGCGGCACGCGCCAACCGCCTTGCACAAGCCGAGATCGAGGCGCAGATGCCCGCCGCCGCGCTCAACCCCGATGCGACACCGCAATTCCTCGAATTGATGGAGCGCCTGCGCGAGACCGTCGCCAAGCGCCCCGACGATCTGCGCGGGTTGACCCTGCTGGCGCGCAATGAGGCCGCACTTGGCAATTACCCGGCGGCTTACGAGGCACAGCAACGCATCATTGATGCGAAATCAACTGATGCCAGCGCATCGGATTACGCCTATCTGGCCGAACTGATGGTCAGCGCGGCGGGAGGCTATGTCTCGAAGGATGCCGAACAGGCGCTGCGTGCCGCGCTCGAACGCGATCCGCGCAATCCGCCCGCGCGTTATTACCTCGGGCTTTACCTGATGCAGGTCGACCGACCCGACGCCGCCTTCCGCACCTGGGACAGGCTGTTGCGCGAAAGCGCCCCGAACGCGCCCTGGGTCGCGCCCATCCGCCAGCTTATCGAAGAGGTCGCATGGCGCGCCGGTGAGACCGAATACAGCCTTCCGCCGCTGCCCGACGCGCCCGCCGCCGCCACAGGCGAAGCCACCGCCCCCGGCCCAAGCGCCGAGGATATCGAGGCCGCCAGCGAAATGAGCACCGAAGAGCGCGACCAGATGATCCGCTCGATGGTGGCGGGCCTCTCGCAACGTCTTGCCACCGAAGGCGGCAACGCCGCCGAATGGGCCCGCCTGATTGGGGCGCTCGGAGTACTGGGCGACAGTGATCAGGCACGCGATATCTGGACCGAAGCGCAAGGTATCTTTTCTGAGGATCCGCAGGCGATGGAGATGCTGCGCCAGGCCGCGCAATCCGCCGGCGTGGCCGAATGATCTGCGACGCGGTCGAGGAGTTCGCCGCCGCCTTGCCGGTGGGTCGCGCGCTGATGGGGCTGGACCTTGGCACCAAAACCATCGGCATCGCGCTTTCGGATCGGCTCCTGTCGTCGGCGACACCGCTTGAAACCGTCAAGCGGCGGAAATTCAGCCTCGACGCGGCCCGGCTCCTCGAAATCGCCGCCGCGCGCGAGGTCGGCGGAATTGTCCTCGGCCTGCCGCGCAATATGGACGGCTCCGAGGGGCCGCGATGCCAATCGACCCGCGCCTTCGCCCGAAATCTCGAAAAATTGACCGAGTTACCAATCACCTTCTGGGACGAGCGCCTGTCCACCGTTGCCGCCGAACGCGCCCTCCTTGAGGCGGATACGACCCGAAAGCGTCGCGCGGAAGTGATCGACAATGTCGCCGCCTCCTATATCCTCCAGGGGATACTGGACCGTTTGAGTCACATGAGAGCAGGCAGATGAAGGACGAGCAGCGCGATAAAGATGCGGTCTGGACCCGCGACGAGGTCGAAAGCCCCTGCGTGCGGCTTTGCGTCGTACATCCCGAGGCACGGATCTGCACGGGCTGCTATCGCAGTATCGACGAGATCACGCGCTGGTCTAAGATGGAGCCCCAGGAACGGCGCGAGATCATGGCCACCCTGCCCGACCGCGCCCCGCTTTTGGCCAAGCGCCGTGGCGGTCGCGCCGCCCGCCTCAGACGCAACCAGGGCTAGCGCATACCCCCTACGGAAAATCCAGCCAATCGCGCGTGCCCTCGGGCAGTTCGGGGCGGAAATAGACGATCATCCGCCCCTCGGGCGGCGCTTTGGCATCCTCGCCCCAAGGTGCGACACCGTGCAGCGCGTGGCGATGCAAGAGATACGCCTCGCCCGGCACGGCGGCGATCTCGACGCGCTTGCAGGTCTCGAACACCTCGTGACGCGCCGCCTGATAGCGCGCGGTCAGATCGATCCCGCCCCAGTCGCCTTCTGGATGCGCGCCCAGGGCCTCGGCGAACAGCTGGTGCATGATCCGGTGACTGCCCTCCCAGACAACCATCGGGCTGGCCGTGGCGCTGCACCGCGTCAGCGGCAGGCCAAGGATATATGCGTGTCGCTCCCTCAACATCCGCTGGCGCGCCGGCCCCACCGGTAACAATCCGTCCACATGCGCCGCGTCCCGCTTCAGCCTGTAGCGCGCAGCCGCCTCGCTCTCACCCTTGCGCGGGCGCGGATAGCCCGGATATATCACCGAGACCTGCCCGCGATGCAGCGGTAACACCCCGTAAAGATCGCAGGCCGCGCGAAAGGCCGCCCCGGATAGCGGTCCCGCCCGTCCCACCGCGCCATCCGGCCCGTTGGGCAGCGTGTCGACGCCGACGAACCACGTGCCCTCACATTGCAGCCATTTGGCCTGTGCCTCGGGTGCGCGCATCTCTTCGATCGCCACCTCGCGCGCATCGGCGGCCCAGGCCGCAAGCGCGGGTTCGGCAGGGAACACTGCCCAGCCCTTGTCTTGCAGCGCCTCTACCATCCCAGCGATTTGCGCAGCATGTTCAGCGCGACCAGCGTGATGAACACCGCAAATATCCGCTTCAGCGGCTTGGGGTCGGTTGCATGTGCCAGCCGCACGCCCCAGGGCGCGGTGATCAGCGTCATCGCGATCACCGTCACGAAGGCGACTAGGTTCACGGCACCGAATGTCAGCGGCGGGCGGTTTTCGGCTGCTATTTCAAGAAACAGGAAACCGATCACCGAGGGCAAGGCTATAGTCACGCCAAACCCCGCCGCCGTCGCGACAGCCCGATGAATCGGCACGCCGTAAAGGCTCATGATCGGCACGCCGAAACTGCCACCGCCGATACCCATCAACACCGACAGGAACCCCAGCACAGGCGACATGATCGCCCGCGTGATCCCGGTCGGCATATGCGGCCCCAGCCGCCAATGCGCCCGCCCGAACCCCAGATAAAGCCCCACCACGACGCCCAGCACGCCGAACACCCCTTGCAGCGTCGTCGAGCGCAGGCTGGCCGCGACCAGCACGCCGACCACCGCGCCTATCGCGATCCCAGGCGCCCATGTACGCAGGATCGACCATTCCACCGCGCCCTTCTTGTGATGGCTCAGAACCGAACGCACCGAAGTCACGATGATCGTCGCCAGCGATGTCGCCAGACAGATCTGCATCAATTGCGGGCCGTCATATCCAAGTGTTTGAAAAGCATAAAAAAAGGCCGGAACCAGCACGATCCCGCCGCCGACGCCCAAAAGCCCCGCCAGCACGCCTGCAAAGGCGCCGATCACCAAAAGCATCACCAGCATCTCGATCAGCAGCATCGTATCGGGCATATCCGCGCCTTTCTCTGTCTTCGCGATGGAGGCTTACACCTGCACCCCGCGAAGGGAAAGGCTGCGCATCTCGCACTTGTGTTGTCCGTACTTGATGCGCCTCACCCCGCGCTCGGCACGGCCATGGGCGCAGGCTCAAGCTGCGCCAGCGCTGCCTCGACCAGTTCGGGCCCCGCGCCGGGGCGACTCGCACCCTCGGACAGGATCCGCCGCCAGGCCCGCGCACCGGGGCGCCCTGCGAAGAGGCCCAGCATGTGGCGCGTCACCTGGTGCAGCCGCCCGCCCGAATCCATGTGGCGCGCAATATAGGGTAGCATCGCGCGCACCGCGCCCTCGGGCGTACTGTCAGGACCATCCTCGCCAAAGATCACCCGGTCGGCGGCGCACAGGATATCGGCGGGCTGGTGATAGGCCGCGCGCCCCACCATCACGCCGTCCAGCCCCGCTTCAAGAAACCCTTGCGCCTGCTCCAGCGACACGATCCCGCCATTGACCGACAGGTGCAGCCCCGGAAACAACCCCTTCATGCGCAACACCAGCGCATGATCGAGCGGCGGAATATCGCGGTTCTCCTTGGGCGAAAGCCCCTGAAGCCAGGCCTTGCGTGCATGGATCGTGAAACGCTCCACCCCTGCCGCCCCGACCCGCGCCAGAAACTCTGGCAGGATATCTTCGGGGTCCTGCTCATCGACACCAATGCGGCATTTTACCGTGACCTCGACAGGCTGCGCCGCAATCATCGCCGCACAGCACTCGGCCACAAGACCCGGATCCTTCATCAGGACCGCGCCGAACGTGCCCGACTGCACCCGATCGCTGGGGCAACCGACATTGAGATTGATCTCGTCATAGCCCGCCTCTGCCCCAAGCCGCGCGGCCTGCGCCAACTCCTCCGGGTCCGAACCGCCCAGTTGCAGCGCGACGGGGTGTTCCTCAGGCCCGTATTCCAGCAGATGCATCGCCCCTCCGCGCACCAACGCCGGAGCGGTCACCATCTCGGTATAAAGCAAAGCGCACCGCGACATGAGCCGGTGCAGATACCGGCAGTGCCGGTCCGTCCAATCCATCAT
>CAZMZS010000016.1:0-35415 GCA_964570675.1 uncultured Roseovarius sp.
CCATGCCGAGGTTATGGGCGGTGGTCTGACCGTTGAGTTCATTGCCCGCCGCGTGACCCTTTTCGATGCGCATGACGCCCAGCGCCTCGGTGCCATAGGGCACGGCGTCGAATTCGGCGCCCGCCTCCATCAGCACATCCATCATGGAGTGGCCAAAGCGCGCGGGCACGGCGATTTCAAAGGCCAGTTCCCCGGAAAAGGAAATGCGGAAGAGCCGCGCGGGCGTGCCGCCGCAGACGGTGATTTCGGCGCAGCCCATGAAGGGGAAGGCCTCGTTCGAGATGTCGTGATCGCTGTCCACCACCTTGCGCAGCAGGGCGCGCGCATTCGGCCCGGCGACGGCGAATTGCGCCCAGCCGTCGGTGGTCGAGATGAGATGCACATCCATGTCCGGCCAGAGGCATTGGCGCGCGAATTCGAGCCGGCGGAAGACCAGCACCGCATTGGCGGTGGTGGTGGTCATGACGTAGTGGTTGTCGGCAAGGCGCGCGGTGGTGCCGTCGTCATAGGCGATGCCGTCTTCGCGCAGCATGAGGCCATAGCGCACCTTGCCCACGGCCAGCGTCGCAAAGCCGTTGCAATAGACCTTGTTGAGGAATGCGCCCGCGTCGCGGCCCTGGATGTCGATCTTGCCAAGGGTGGTCACGTCGCAGATGCCGACCGATTGCCGGGTCATCAGCACTTCGCGATCCACGCTGTCGCGCCAGCCCTGTTCGCCGGGGCGGGCATACCATTGCGCGCGCAGCCAGTTGCCCGCCTCGACGAAGGTGGCGCCGTTGGCCTTGGCCCATTCATGCGAGGGGGTCAGGCGGAAGGGGCGGAAATCGCGCCCGCGCGCGCGGCCCGCCAGCGCGCCCATGGGCACGGGCGTATAGGGTGGGCGAAAGATCGTGGTGCCGGTTTCCGGGATCGTCTTGCCGGTGCATTCGGCCATGATGGCGAGGGCCGGAATGTTGGCGGTCTTGCCCTGATCGGTCGCCATGCCAAGGGTCGTATAGCGCTTGAGATGTTCGACCGAACGGAAGCCTTCCTGATGGGAAAGTTTCACGTCCTTCACGGTCACGTCGTTCTGCTGATCGAGCCAGGCGCGTTTGGTGCTTTCGCGCACATACCAATAGGGAGCGCTTTCGCGCGGTTCGTCCTGGGCGCGCGGGGCGGCGGCCCTGGAGAGTTTGAAGCCCAGTTCCTTGATCTGGGCATTGGCGGTGGCGCGGCCTTCGGCCAGGGACGCCGCCAGCGTCAGCGCGCCATTGGCGGCACCGGCCACGGCCATGCCGGGGGGCAGCGTGCCGCCGGGCACGAAGGCGTTGATCTCGTCGCGCCATGCGGGGCGGCCACGCTGATGGCAGGTGAGGTGGACATTGGGGTTCCAGCCGCCCGAGACCGCAAGGCCATCGACCGGGATCATCTGACCGTCGGTCAGGGTAATGGATTTGACCCCCTTGCGCCCCACGGTATCGGCCACGCCAGCGCCACGGACATGGCGGATACCGGGCAGGTCGATCGGGGGAAGGGCATCGCGGCTGTCGATCACGGCGGGCACGTCGATACCGGCGGCGGACAGGTCGGCGGCGGTGCGCCAGCCATCATCGTTATTGGTGAAGACGGCGATCTGCTGGCCCGGAGCCACGGCGAATCGGTTCACATAGGCGCGCACAGCCCCCGCCAGCATGATACCGGGGCGGTCGTTATTGCCAAAGGCGATAGGGCGTTCGGTGGACCCGGCGGCCAGCACCGCGCGGCGCGAATAGACGCGCCAGAGGATCTGTCGCGGCTTGCCGCCCGAGTCGGGCAGATGATCGGTGCAGCGTTCCAGCACGCCATAGGTGCCGTGATCATAGGCGCCGTAGACGGTGCTGCGCGTCATCAGGCGCACATTGTCCATTGCTGTCAGTTCGGCGACGGCCTCGGCCGCCCAGTCTGCGCCGGGCATGTCGTCAATGGAGAGCGTTTCGGCATTGAGCCTTCCGCCGGGGGTGAAATCCTCGTCGGCGAGGATCACCCGTGCGCCCGCGCGCCCCGCCGCCAGTGCCGCCGCAAGCCCGGCAGGCCCGGCGCCGATCACCAGAAGGTCGCAGTGCAGAAAGCCCTTGTCGTAATGATCCGGGTCTTCCTGCATCGAGAGCCGCCCAAGCCCCGCCGAGGCGCGGATGACCGGCTCGTAAATCTTCTCCCAGAAGGCCCGTGGCCACATGAAGGTCTTGTAATAGAACCCCGCCGCAAGGAAGGGCGACAGAAGGTCAGTGGCGGCCATCAGGTCGAATTCGAGCGAGCCGCGATGGTTCTGGCTGGTGGCGGCGAGGCCCTCGAAGAGCTCGGCCGTGGTGGCGCGGGTGTTGGGTTCCTGATGGGCGCCCGAGCGCAGGTGCACCAGCGCGTTGGGTTCCTCGGACCCGGCGGTCAGGATGCCGCGCGGGCGGTGATACTTGAACGAGCGCCCGACAAGGCGCTGGCCATTGGCCAGAAGCGCAGAGGCGAGCGTATCGCCGGGATGGCCCGTCATAGGTTTGCCGTTGAAGGTGAAGGCGATGTCGGTGCCGCGGTCGATCTGGCCGCCATCCTTGATGCGGTGGTGCTGGGTCATGCGCTGCGCCCCCGGCTGCGGGCCACGTCACGGGCCAGTTCGACGGAGGTGATCTCATGCGTGGTGGTGTCGCGGGTCACCACCAGCCACGAGCGGTCGCCCTGCTCGTGATACCAGAGTTCCTGATGCGCCCCGGCGGGGTTGTCACGCAGGTAGCCGTAATCGTGGAAAGCGGCGAGCGCGTCGTCGGCCTGCCAGTCGGGGCGGTCGATCAGCGCGGCATCGCCGAGATAGACGAATTCGGCGGCGTCGCGGGGGCCAAGAAGAGGGTGGGGAATGATCATCGGTGATGCCTTCTCAATGCAGGTTGGGCTGGTTGCCCTGCCCCTTCTCGTCGATCAGGTTGCCGGTCATGAACCGGTCGAGGCGCATCTGGCTGGCGGTGGGATGTGGCACGTCGCGCGCCAGAAGATGCGCATAGCAAAAGCCGCTGGCGGGCGTGGCCTTGAAGCCGCCATAGCACCAGCCGCCGTTGAAATAGAGCCCGTCGATATGGGTCTTGTCGATGAAGGGGGAGCCGTCCATCGACATGTCCATGACGCCGCCCCAGCTGCGCAGCAGGCGCGCGCGCCCGATCATCGGCATGATCGCCATGCCGCCTTCGGCCACGTCCTCGACCACGGGCAGGTTGCCGCGCTGCGCATAGGTGTTGTAGCCGTCGATATCGCCGCCAAACACCAGCCCGCCCTTGTCGGACTGGCTGACATAGAAATGCCCCGCGCCAAAGGTGACGACGCCGGGCAGAACGGGTTTCAGCCCTTCGGTGACGAAGGCCTGGAGCACATGGGATTCGATCGGCAGGCGCATGCCGGCCTGCGCCATGACCCGCCCCGAGGAGCCGGCGACGCAGACCGCGACCTTGCGCGCGCGGATGGCGCCGCGGCTGGTCTGGACGCCGGTGCAGGTGCCGTTCTCGATGTCAAAGCCGGTGACTTCGCAGTTCTGGATGATGTCGACGCCGCGGTAATCGGCGCCGCGGGCATAGCCCCAGGCCACGGCATCATGGCGCACGGTGCCGCCGCGGCGCTGGAAAAGCCCGCCCTTGATGGGAAAGCGCGCATTGTCGAAATCGAGGAAGGGCAGCTCGGCGCGCAGTTCGTCGGCATCGGCCAGTTCGGCATCGGCCCCGGCGAGGATCATGGCGTTGCCGCGCCGCACATAGGCGTCGCGCTGCGCGTCGGAGTGAAACAGGTTCAGGATCGAGCGCTGGCTGACCATGGCGTTGTAGTTGAAATCCTGCTCCAGCCCCTCCCAGAGCTTGAGCGAGAGTTCATAGAAGGGTTCGTTGCCGGGCAGAAGGTAATTGGAGCGGATGATCGTGGTGTTGCGCCCGATATTGCCCGAGCCGAGCCAGCCCTTTTCCAGCACCGCCACATTGGTCAGGCCGAATTCCTTGGCAAGGTAATAGGCCGTCGCCAGCCCGTGCCCGCCGCCGCCGACGATGACGACGTCATATTCGGGCTTGGGGTCGGGCTCGCGCCAGACGGGTTTCCAGCCCTTGTTGCCGGTCAGCCCCTCACGGAGGATGCGGAAAGCGGAGTAGCGCATTGGCGTGAATCCCATTGCTCGCGTTGCCTTCAGACTGACGGGAACAGGGGAAATGGACTTTTCTGAAATGGACGGATAGATAGACATAATGGACGAAATCGGCGCAAAACCGACAAAAGCCGCCCCGGAGGCGGCGATGCGGCGAATCGGCGTGCTGCCAGTCGCGGGCTTTGCGATGATGTCCTATGCGTCGCTGGTGGAGCCGATGCGCGCGGCGAACCTGCTGGCGGGGCGGACCTTGTACGACATGGTGAATTTCGGCACGTCGGCGGCGCCGGTCCCGAGTTCCGGGGCGGCGGTGGTGATGCCGCAGGCGGTGGTGGGCGATGCGCTGAAGCTGGATTACCTTTTCGTGGTCGCGGGGGGCGATCCGACGGGTTACGCGGACCGGGCGGTGATGAACTGGCTCGCAAGGCTTGGGCGCGAGGGCGTGCCGCTGGGGGGCGTGTCGGGCGGGCCGATCATTCTGGCACGCGCCGGGCTGATGGCGGGGCGGCGGATGACGGTGCATTGGGAACATGCCGCGGCGCTCGCGGAAATCTCGCCGCATCTGGCGATCGAGCGCACGCTTTACGTCATCGACCGCGACCGCGTGACCTGCGCGGGGGGCACCGCGCCGATCGACCTCATGCATGCGCTGATCACCCAGCATCACGGCGCCGATTTCGCCCGCCAGGTCAGCGACTGGTTCATGCATACCGATGTGCGCCCCTCGATCGGGCCGCAGCGCGCCGGGCTGGTGGAGCGCGTCGGCACGACGGCGCCCGCGATCCTGGATGCGGTGGCGGCGATGGAGGCCAATGTGGGCGAGCCGCTGACGCTGGCGCGGCTGGCGGGATTCGCCAGCCTGTCGCCGCGCCAGCTCAACCGGCTGTTCACCGACAAGCTGGGCCGCTCGACCATGCGCTATTACCGTGAGCTGCGATTGGACAAGGCGCAGAGCCTGTTGCGCAATTCACCGCTGAGCCTGACCGAGATCGCGCTGGCGACGGGATTCGCCAGTTCCTCGCATTTCTCGCGCGCCTATTCGGAGCGTTACGGGCGGCCGCCCTCGTCCTACCGATAGCGCAAATGCGGCAGCGCGCATGTGGTTTGCGCAGGCTGCCACGCGGGCGCTTGCCGCCGCATGGCCCCGGCCCTAGGCTTGACGAAACCCGAGCCGAAGGAGACCACGCATGCGCATTCTGGTCCTGCAACACGCCACCACCGAGCATCCCGGCATCTTTCGCAGGTTCCTGGCCGAGGATGGCCATGACTGGGACGCGGTGGAATTGGACAAGGGCGCGGCCCTGCCCGACATCGAAGCTTATGACGCGCTTTGGGTGATGGGGGGGCCGATGGACACCTGGCAGGAGGATGCGCATCCCTGGCTGGCGGAGGAGAAGGCGTTTATCCGCATGGCGGTGGAGGAGCGCGGCCTGCCCTATCTGGGCCTCTGCCTTGGGCATCAGTTGCTGGCCGAGGCGCTTGGCGGCGCGGTCGGGCCGGCCCAAAGCCCCGAGGTCGGGGTGATGGATGTGCACCTGACCGAAGCCGGGGCAAGCGGCGTGCTGTTTGACGGGCTGCCCGAAATGTTCCCGGCGCTGCAATGGCATGGCGCGGAGGTGACCGCACTGCCGCCGGGCGCGCAGGTGCTGGCGACCTCGCCCGCTTGCCCGGTGCAGGCAATGAAATGGGGCACGCGGGCCTATTCGACGCAGTTCCATGTCGAGGTCGAGCCCGACACGGTGCAAAACTGGGTGGCGATCCCGGAATATGCCGAGGCACTGGAAACCACGCTTGGCGCAGGTGCCGCGGAGCGGCTGAGCGCGGATTGCGATGCCCGGATGGAGCGGTTCAACGAGATGGCCGAACGGCTGTATATCAACTGGCTTCAGGCGACGGCGAAAACCTGAGAGGGATGCCGGGGGCGCTGCCCCCGTCGCCGCAAGCGGCGACTCCCCCGGAGTATTTCGGGCAAGATGAAGGGCTCAGTCCTGCGCCCAGTCGGCGGATTGCATTTCACGCAAGCGGCTGGCGGTGCGTTCGAATTCGAAGCTGCCTTCGCCTTCGACATAGAGATATTCGGGTTCGGCGGCGGCCGAGCAGATCAGGCGCACGCGCGCCTCGTAGAGCGCGTCGATGAGGGTGACGAAGCGTTTGGCCTCGTTGAAATTGGAGCGCCCGAGCCGGGGGATGTTTTCCAACATCAGGACACGGGCGGCATCGGCCAGGGCGAGGTAATCAGCCGGGCCGAGCGGGCGGCCGCACAGATCATAGAAGCTGGCGCGCGCGACTCCGTTGCGAAAGGCGGGGATTTCGACCGCGCGTTTTTGCACATGCAGCACATGCGGCGGCGCATCCTGACCATCGGTGAGGTCCCCCCAGAGGGCCTCCATCTGCGCGCGCGTTTCGGGGCCGAGGGGCGTGAACCAGGTGGGGCTGCCCGCCAGCCTGTCCTGCCGGTAGTCGGTGGGGCTGTTCATTTCATGCACCACCATGCGGGTCTTGATCAGGTCGATGAAGGGCAGGAAAAGCTGGCGGTTGAGCCCGTTCTTGTAGAGATCGTCGGGGTGGCGGTTGGAGGTTGTGACCACCACGATCCCGGCATCGAAGAGCGACTGGAAGAGGCGCCCGACGATCATGGCGTCAGTGATGTCGGTGATCTGCATCTCGTCGAAGGCGAGCAGGTTGAGGCCGTCGGCGACGGAAGCGGCCACGGGCGCCAGCGCGTCTTCGACGCCTTTCTGGCGGGCTGCATGCATTCCGGCGTGGATTTCCTGCATGAAGGCATGGAAATGCACGCGCCGCGCGGGCACCGGGGCGGTTTCGACGAACATATCCATCAGCATCGACTTGCCGCGCCCCACCCCACCCCAGAGGTAAAGCCCCTTGGGCGGTTCGGGCGCGCGGCGAAACCAGCCCCGGCGCGCGGCCTGAGCGGCGAGCCCGTCGCGGATACGGTCGAATTCGGGCAGCGCGGCCTCTTGCGCCGGATCCGGGGTCAGATCCCCGGCGGCGGTCATGCGGGCGTAGAGTTCGGTCAGCGTTTCCATGGAGCGACGCATAGCGCGCCGGGGCGCGCAAGGAAAGCGGTGCGCGGATGGGAATGGAGGGCACCACGATGGCTGAATTGACCGGTGTCGGGTCGGCGGGGGAGGTTTTCGCCCCGCCAGTGGTCAGGGCTTCTTCAGCCGCGGGTATCAGCCGGGATTCGTGACCGCGCATTGCCCGGCCTTCGTGACCGAGATATGCGGGCCGATCGCGCCCGGACGGCGGCGGGGTTGATCGCGCATCCTTTTGGGCTGCGCTATATCGCGACGCGATACGGGGTCGTGTTCTTCACTCACCAGCTGGGCAGTTTCATGGGGCTCTGGCTGGGTGGGCGGATCGGTGACGTTTACGGGGATTACGCGTTGGTCGGGTGGGTCGGCTTGGGGGAAGTGCGCGCGACGCCGCCGCAACTGGCGGCGTGAGGCGCTAACGCACCAGAAGGATATCGAGCAGATCCACGACCTCGCGGTCATGCGTGTAGGCGATGGCGTGGCCGGCGCCTTCGATGACCTCCTGGCGGGCGTTGCGGTTCCATTCGGCAAGGCGGCCAAGGCCCGAGATCGGGATCACCTCGTCCTCGCGCGCCCAGATGGCGAGGACCGGCAGGTCGCAGGCGGCGATGGCGCGATGCGTGTCGCCCATGTCGCCCGAAAGCGCGTGGCGCAGGGACGAGAGCACCGCCGGGCGAAAGCCGCGCCAGCGCAGTTCTTCCTGCTGGCGGTCAACCACGTTGTCGATGCTGCTGTCGAGGCCGCGTTCGGATTCCGTGGCGCTGCGAAAGGAATGGCCATAGGCGAGCATGAAAAGCCAGCGCCCGAACCGGTCGTAATCGACCACCAGCCGCGCCACCGGCCCCAGATCATGCCCCATGCCCGCAGGTGCAAGCAGCACAAGCTGGCGCAGGCGCGCGCCATGTTTGAGCGCGAAGGCGGAGGCGATGGCGCCGCCCATGGAATAGCCGATGAGGGTGATCCGGCCTTCCACCCCGAGAACATCGAGCAGGTCTTCGAGCTGCGAGACGAAAAACGCCGTATCCTGCGCGCCCCGCGGGCGGTCGGAAAAGCCGCGCCCGTAGAGGTCGTAGATGAGGACGCGAAAGCCGAGCCGCGCCAGCCCGTCGGCAATCGGGTGCCAGACATAGGAGGGCGTGGTCAGGCCATGGACGCAGACGATCAGCGGGCCGTCGGCGGGGCCGATCCATTGGTAATGGGTCTGGCCGCCAGGAAGGTCGGCGAATTGCCCCGGTGCGGAGGCGCGGGCCGCGCCGCGCATGGCCGGGCGCAGGAGCTCGGCGAGGAAGGGCGCGGCGATGGGCGCCGCGACCGCCAGGATCGCCAGCGCCCACCAGATCATTGCGCGCTCTGCCAGGCGTCGAGGATGTAGCGGCTGGTCATGAGATCCAGATGCGCGCCGCCGCCGTTCTTGAAGAGCGTGATCTCGTCGTCGCTGGTGCGGCTGAAGCCCGAGGGCGAATAGTGATCGGCGATCAGGTCGTCGCGGGTGATGGTGCCGGCTTCGAGGGGGATCTTGATTTCGCCGATATGGGCCACGGTGGTGTCGTAGCTGTCCACGAAGATGCGCGCGCGGGTGAGCGCGGTGTCATCGACCTCGCGCATGTCGGGGCGATAGGCGCCGATCACGTCGATATGCTGGCCCGGGCGCAGCCAGTCGCCCTTGAGAACAGGGTCGGTGGACATGGTGGCGCAGGTCACGATGTCGGCGTCGCGCACGGCGCGTTCCAGATCGTCGGCGACGCGCAGGCCGGGGCAGGTTTCGGCCATGGCCTCGGCCTTGGCGCGGGTGCGGTTCCAGACCCGGAAACGGGCATTGGGAAAGACCGAGGAGTATGCATCGAAAAGAGAATGCCCGACTGTCCCCGCGCCCACGATCAGGATGTTCTCGCTGTCGGGGCGGGCCAGTTTGCGTGCGGCAAAGAGACTGTCGCCCGCGGTTTTCCACTTGGTCACGAGGTGAAAATCCACCAGCGCCGCCAGCGTGCCGCCAGCATCGTCATAGAGATTGACCGCGCCGTTGATCATCGGCGCGCCCTTGGCCGGGTTGCCGGGGAAGATCGTGGCGGTCTTGACGGCCATGCCCAGACCGTCGATCCAGGCGGCGCGATTGAGCATCGTGTCGCGGTCACGATAGAGGAAATTGTCAGCGATCTCGGCCTTGGGCAGTTTGTGCCCGGCCTCGAAGGCGTCGCAAAGCCCGAGCCAGTCGAGATATCTTTCGCCTTCGTCAAAGGGGATGATGGTGATGGTCATGCGGCCTCTTTCCTGGTCAGCAATCCGTGTTCGACCAGAGTGTGCGCCCATCCTGCCGGTCCGTCAAACAGGTGGGTGCGCCAGCCGCGCGCATGGGCGGCGGCGATGTTCTCGTCGCGGTCATCGGTGAAGAGGAGGGTTTCCGGGGCAAAGCCGCAATCGGTTTCCACCGCTTCGTAGATCGCCGGGTCGGGTTTGACGAGGCACATTTCGCCAGAGATGTAATGGCGGTCGAACTCGGAGAGGAAAGGGAATTGCGCGGCGCTGAGGGGGAAATTGCGCGCCCCGAAATTGGTCAGCGCGAAGACCGGCACGCCGCGCGCCCTGAGCGCGCGAAACAGGCGGACGCTGTGGGGAATCTCGGGGCGCGCGATCGCGTTCCAGTCATCGCGAAAGAGGCGGATTTCGTGCTGCCAGTCGGGATGGGCCAGTGCGGTTTGCTCGATCGTGTCGGCAAAATCGCCGCCCGCGTCGATCCGGGTCATCATGGCATGCACGTCGAAGGCCGCGAACAGCGAGGCGGCGCGATCCGCGCCGATGCGCTCGGCAAGGCGGCGTTCTGGTTGCCATTCGATCAGCACGTTGCCGATGTCGAAAACGACGGCGTTTATACTCATGTCTCTACCTTCTGCGGGGGGCCTTGGCGACGAGCGTGCGGCCCTTGGCGGATTCGCGCCAGAGCATGTAGAGTCCGGAGCCAACGATCAATGCAATCCCGATCCAGGCGGTCGGGGCGGGCCACGTGCCAAACACCGTGACGCCCCAGATGATCGCCATCGGCATCGCGATATACTCGAACGGCGCGGCGAAGGCGGCTTCGGACAGGCGGTAGGCCTGGCTGATGAAAAGGCCGCCGAACACGCCGGTCGTGCCCAGCATCACAAGGATCGGCCAGTCGCCCGGCGCGATCGGCCCCCAGGGGCGCAGGAGAAATTCGAGCGAGGGGTGGCCGGTGCCAGCAAAGCCGCCATGACCGAGCGCCGCGCCAAAGAGCAGGCTGGCGACGATGAAGGTGGCCTGAATGTAGAAGGCCATTGTCGCCGCGCTTTCGGTGCCGCCGATCTTGCGCGCGAGGATATGCATCAGCGCATAGAGCGTGGCCGCCGCGACGGGAAGAAGCGAGGCAAGCTGGAAGGCCGTGGTGCCCGGCTTCACGATCACCAGCACACCGAGGAAACCGACGCCGATCGCCACCCAGCGCCGCGCGCCGACGGTTTCACGCAGGAAGATCACCGAGAAGATGGTGATCACCAGCGGCGAGACGAAGAACACCGCGATCGCATCGGCGATCGGCATCGCCGCCAGCCCCAGAAAGAGGCACATATTGGCGAAGACCACGCAGAGCCCGCGCAAAAGATGCATCCCCAGGCGCCGCGTGCGGATCAGCGCAAGCCCGCCGCCAAAGGGCATGATCAGCGCGCCAAAGACGCACATGGCGATCATCGCGCGAATGAAGATCACCTGGTGCAGCGCATAGCGATCCGAGAGGAACTTGATGCCCATGTCGTTGATCGAAAAGCACAGCACCGCCGCGATGGCGCAAAGCGCGCCCATCAGGTTGGATCGCGATGTGGTGGCGGTGGTCATGAATATCCGAGGCTGAAACTGCCCCGCCAGATGAGAGGAGAGGCCACGTTTTGTAAACCCCCCGGCGAAGCAAAGACGTCGGCGGCGTGATTTGAGTATTTCCGGCAAGATGAATACGGGGGCGCGCGAAGGCGTCAGGCGCGGGGTGGCCTTGCAGCAGCGCGCACGGCTTTTTCGAGGGCTTCGAGAAAGCGCGAGCGGTCGGCCTTGGTGAAGCCCTTGCCGCCGCCCTGGCGGAAGGGGTCGGCGGCGCGCAGGTCGGCCATGAGGTCGCGCGTGGCCAGCACGTTGCCGATATTGGCCGCCGTCAGCGCTTCGCCATTATGCTTGAGCACCTGGGCGCCCGCCTCGACGCAGCGCGATGCGAGGGGGATGTCGCCGGTGATGACCACATCGCCCGGACCGGCGCGCTCGGCGATCCACATGTCGGCCACGTCGGGACCATCGGGCACGATCACGGTGTCCACCAATGGGTTGGACGAGGGGCGCAGCCCGCCATTGGACACGATATGGACGCGCAGGCCGTGGCGGGTAGCGACCCTTTCCACCTCGGATTTGACCGGGCAGGCATCGGCATCGACATAGATGCTCATGGCGTCGTCTTTCCGGTTTGGCCCGCGTCGCGCCTGACCTTGTATTCCTCGGGAATGGGCATGCGGTTGAAGGCATCGAGCCCGGCGATCTTGTAGGCCTCGGCGAGGGTCGGGTAGTTGAAGGTGTTCTGCACGAAATAGTCCACCGTGCCCTTGAGGTTCAGCACCGCCTGGGCGATGTGAATGAGCTCGGTCGCGCCTTCGCCGACGATCTGCACCCCGAGAACGCGGCGGGTCTTGAGCGAAAACAGCATTTTCAGCATGCCGTGTTCGAGCCCCATGATATGCCCGCGCGAGGTTTCACGAAAGCGGGCGACGCCGACCTCGTAGGGGATACCGCGTTCCTGCATTTCCTCTTCGGACATGCCGCAGGTGGAAATTTCGGGCACCGAATAGATGCCATAGGGAAACCAGGGGCTTTCGGGCAGCGTGGGCGTTTCGAGCGCGTCGCAGGCGGCGACACGGCCCTGTTGCAGCGAGGTCGAGGCCAGCGAGGGGTGGCCGATCACGTCGCCTGCCGCGTAGATGTGGGGTTGGGCGGTGCGGTAGGTCGTGCGGTCCACTTCGAGGCGGCCGCGGTGATCTGCCTCGAGCCCGGCGGCGTCGAGGTTCAGGCTGTCGGTCGCGCCCATGCGCCCGGCGGCGAAAAGCAGCATTTCGGCACGCACATGGCGGCCATTGGCGAGGCTGACTTCAACATGCTCGCCCGCGTCCTCGATCCGGTCGATGGCGCTGCCGAGGCGCAGGTCGACGCCGTTTTCGCGGATCTGGTGGGTGAAGTCCTCGATCAGGGTGCGGTCGATGAAATCGAGGAAGCTGTCGCGTGGTTCAATGAGGGTGATGCGCACGTCGAGCGCCGAGAACATCGTCGCGTATTCCACCCCGATCACGCCCGCGCCGACCACGATCAGGCTGCGCGGGATGCGCGCAAGTTCGAGAAACTCGTCGCTGTCGAGCACGGTCGCGCCGTTGAAGGGCACATAATCGGGGCGATAGGTGCGGGTGCCGGTGGCGATCAGGAAGCGGTCGGCGGTCAGCCGGGTCTTGTCGCCCGCCTCGGTGGCGACCTCGATCTCATGCGGTCCGATGAACCGTGCCATGCCGCAAAGCGTGTCGACATGGTTGCGGTTGAACTGATGTTCCAGAACATCGACCTCGTAATCGAGCGTCTTGTGCAGCCGCGCCTTGAGGTCATGCGCGCCGATGTCGTCCTTGACCCGGTAGGAGCGCCCGTAAAAGCTGCGCTCGCGCCAGCCCGAGAGGTTCAGCACGGTTTCGCGCAGGGTCTTGGAGGGGATGGTGCCGGTATGGACGGAGACCCCGCCCAGACGGTCCTTGCGGTCGATCACCAGCACCCGGCGCTTGAGCTTGCCCGCCTGAATGGCGGCGGCGCGGCCCGCGGGGCCGGAGCCGATGATGACAAGGTCGTAATGGGACATGCGGTCAGCCTGTATAGAGCGCCTCGGCATGGAAGGCGACGTGGTCCTCCATGAAGGTCGAGATGAAGTAATAGCTGTGATCGTATCCCGGCTGCATGCGCAGCGTCGCCGGCTGGCGGCGTTCGGCGCAGGCGGCGGCGAGGGTCTCGGGGCGAAGGAGGTCGAGGAACTGGTCGCTGGTGCCGGTATCCACCAGAACCGGGCCGTCAAAGCCGCGTTCGCGCATGAGATGACTGGAGTCATGCGCCGCCCAGGCGCTTTCGTCCTCGCCCAGGTAGGCCGCGAACTGCTTGCGGCCCCAATCGCTGGCGGTGGGGTTGCAGATCGGGGCGAAGGCCGAAACGCTGGTGAAGCGCCCCGGCAGGGACATGGCCAGCGTCAGTGCGCCGTGCCCACCCATGGAATGGCCGGTGATGGCCTGTCGGTCGCCGTCCACCGCGAAATTGTTGATCAGCACGCGGGGCAGATCCTCGGCGATGTAGTCCCACATGCGGAAATGCGGTGCCCAGGGGGATTGCGTGGCATTCACGTAAAAGCCAGCGCCCTGCCCCAGATCGAAGGCCTCGTCATCGGCCACATCGTCGCCGCGCGGGCTGGTATCGGGGAACACGAGCGCGATTCCGTGTTCGGCGGCCCAACCCTGCGCCCCGGCCTTGGACATGGCGTTTTCATGGGTGCAGGTGAGGCCCGAGAGATACCAAAGCACCGGCACCGGCCCATCCTGCGCCTCGGCGGGGAGGAACAGGCCGAAGGTCATGTCACAACCGGTGGCCTGCGATGCGTGGCGGTATACGCCCTGCACACCGCCGAAACAGGCGTTTTCCGATAGGGTTTCCATTGGCGCGTTCCCTTCTGATGTGGTCAGTGTCGCGCAACAGTGACCACGAGGCAGGGGGCAAAGGCAAGCCCGCGCGACGCGCGCGGGGCGGCTTTTTCGCGCGCTAGCCGCTGCCGATCAGCACCCCGGCGGCAAAGACCAGCGCGCCACCCAGAACCACCTGGAATGCGGCGCGGAAGAATGGCGTTTCCATGTAGCGGTTCTGAATCCAGGCGATCGCCCAGAGTTCGATGAAGACAACGGCGAAAGCGATGCTGGTGGCGGTCCAGAAATCGGGGATCAGATATGGCAGGGCATGGCCAAGCCCGCCCACGGTGGTCATGACACCCGAGGCGATGCCGCGTTTCAGCGGGCTGCCACGGCCCGAAAGTTCGCCATCGTCGCTGGCGGCTTCGGTGAAGCCCATCGAGATGCCCGCGCCGATCGAGGCGGCGAGCCCGACAAGGAAGGTGGTCCAGGTGTCCTGCGTGGCGAAGGCGGTGGCGAAGATCGGCGCCAGCGTCGAGACCGAGCCATCCATCAGCCCGGCCAGCCCCGGCTGCACCCATGTCAGCACGAATTGGCGCTTGGAATTACGTTCCTCGACGGCAAGCGCGTCTTCGTCGAGATGTTCGGCCTGGAGTTCGGTGGCGCGTTCGCCGTGGCCGGCCTCGGCGGCGGCGAGATCACCCAGCAGCTTGCGGGTGGCAGGATCGGTGCTGCGCTGTGCGGCCTTGTGATAGAAGGCCTCGGCGTCATGCTCCATGGCTTCGGCCTCGGCGCGGATGCGTTCGATCCCGAGGTTTTCCATCAGCCAAACCGGGCGGCGGGCGTAGAACCCGGCCACATGTTCGCGCCGGATGAGCGGGATCACCCCGCCAAAGCGGCTTTCATGAAGGTCGATCAAGGCGCGACGGTGGCTGTCTTCCTCTGCGGCCATGCCATCGAAGATGCGCGCCGAATCCGGAAAGTCGGTGCGCAGGTGTTCGGCATAGGTCCGGTATATCCGGGCATCGTCCTCTTCGGAGGCGATGGCGAGGGCCAGAATCTCCTGTTCGGACAGATCAGAAAAGCGTCGGCGCGATGAGACTCCTGGAATCATGGCGCGGGTCTCCTTCTTTAGAATGGTTCTAAATTATCGAAAATAACCGGAAGCACAAGGGCTTTGAGGAAGACACAAGGCCGCAGCACAGGTGAACAGATCAGTTTAGTTTTGACTTGCAAAGTAAACTGATCGGTATATTTTTGAGAAAGTAAACTGATCGGTTCAGATAGGAGATCGCCATGAAACCCGTCCTTGCCGCATTTGTGATCATGCTGTCCATCGGCCCGGCATTGGCCTTTGGAATCGGGACCGACACGCTGACCCCGACCCTGTCCTACCCTGCGCCCAAGCCCGCCCCCGCACCCGTCACCCAGACCGACGCGGGCATCGACAAGTAGCGGATACGTAAACCATGCAAGCGAGGTGCTTGCGGTGTCCCCCCTGGCGCGACTAGACTGCGACGGCTTTGAGGAGACACCGCATGACGGCGATGGCCGCTGAGATCAAGAAGGGCAGAAAGTTTGACCAGGTGCTGGAGGGCGCGCGCGAAGTCTTCATGCGCGACGGCTTCGAGGGTGCCAGCGTTGACGAGATCGCCCGTGTCGCCGGTGTCTCGAAGGCCACGCTTTACAGCTATTTTCCCGACAAGCGGCTGCTGTTTTCCGAGGTCGCCCGGCTGGAATGCAACCGGCAGGCCGAGGCGGCGCTGGCGGAGTTCGATGCGGATCATCCGATTGACTGCGTGCTGCGGCTGGCGGCGGATCGGATCGTGCGCTTTTTCCTGTCGGATTTCGGGCAGCAGGTGTTTCGCATCTGCGTGGCGGAGTCGCATCGCTTTCCCGAGCTGGGCTGCCGGTTCTACGAATCCGGCCCGGCGATGGTGCGCGAACGTCTGACCAGCGTGTTGACGCCCTATGTCACCGGCGGCGTGCTGAAGATCGACGACATGGACCTGGCCGCCAACCAGTTCGGCGAGCTGTGCAAGAGCGATCTGTTCCTGCGCAGCCTGTGCGGGGTCGGCAAGCCGGCCACCGAACAGGACATCGAGCGCGTGGTCGAAGGCGCGGTCGCCATGTTCCTGGCGCGTTACCGCGCCTGAGCGTCAGGCGCCCACATCGACGATGGCCTGCGCCAGCTTTGGAACGGTATCCTTGTTCAGCCCGGCGATATTGATGCGCGAGTCCCCGACCATATAGATGCCATGATCCTTGCGCAGTCGCTCGACCGTTTCGGGCGACAGCCCGAGGCGCGAGAACATGCCGCGATGCTGGGCGATGAAGCCGTAGCGATCCGAATTGGTCAGTTTGCGCAGCTCGCCTGAAAGCTGTTCGCGCAGAGAGAGCATGCCGTTGCGCACCTCTTCCAGTTCGGCCTGCCAGTCGGCGCGCAGATCATCGCTGTGCAGCACGAGCGAGACCAGCCGTGCGCCGTGATCGGGCGGGAAGGAATAGTTCTGACGGTTGAGATAGGCGAGGTTGCCTTGCGTGACCGCATGCATCCCCTTGTCCTGCGCCACCGCCATCAGGATGCCGGTGCGTTCGCGGTAGATGCCGAAATTCTTCGAGCAGCTTGCCGCGATCAGAACTTCGGGGCAGCCCGAAGCGACCGCGCGGGTGGCGGCGGCATCGGCCTCGAGCCCGTCGCCGAAGCCCTGATAGGCGATGTCGATCATCGGCAGCGCGCCGATGTCGTTCATGAGCGCAATCACGGCCTGCCATTCCGGGCCGGTCAGGTTGGCACCGGTCGGGTTGTGGCAGCAGCCATGCAAAAGCACCACGTCGCCGGCGCGAAGCCCGGCCAGATCGGCCATCATGCCATCGAAATCTACGCCGCCGGTTTCGCTGTCGAAATAGCGGAAGCTGACGGTCTCGATTTCCATGTGCTTGAGGATGCTGAGATGGTTGGGCCATGTCGGGTCCGACACGAACACCCGCGCCTCAGGGTTGGCCATGCGGATCAGGTCAAAGGCCTGGCGCACCGCGCCGGTGCCGCCGGGCGTGGCGACGGCGGCGACATGGTCGCGCGCGACGGCATCGCCCAGCACGAGGCCGATCATCGCATCCGAAAAGGCCGGATCGCCCGCCAGCCCGGTATAGGCCTTGGTCGTTTCCTCATCCCACCAGCGGCGCTCGGCTTCCTTGACGGCGCGCATGATCGGGGTCACGCCCTGCGGGTTCTTGTAGACGCCGACGCCGAGGTCGATCTTGTCGTCGCGCGGATCGTCCTTGTAGGCCTGCATGAGCGCGAGGATCTTGTCCTTGGGCTGTTCCTTGAGATGTTCGAACATGGGTCAGTCTTCTCCGGTGGCGACGGGCACGGTGGGGAAGGCGCCCCATTCGCACCATGACCCGTCATATAGCGCGTGATCGGTCTTGCCGATCCGCTCCAGTGCAAGGTTGATGATGGCGGCGGTCACGCCCGATCCGCAAGAGGTGATCGCGGGTTTCGAGAGGTCCACCCCCGCATCCGCAAAGACGGCGCGCAGCCCGTCGGCATCCTTCATCGTCTCGTCGTCATTGAGCAGGTCGCGATAGCAGACATTGCGCGAGCCGGGGATATGCCCGCCGCGCAGACCTTCGCGCGGTTCGGGCTCTTCGCCGCGGAAGCGGCCCGGCGAGCGGGCGTCGAGGATCTCGTAATCCCCCAGCTTGGAGGCGGCGGAGACTTGCGTGACGTCCTTGACCATGTGGTTCTGGCGGCGGACCGTCATGTGACGGTCACGCACGATGGGGGGCATGTCCTCGGTCGGGCGGCCCTCGGCCATCCATTTGGGCAAGCCGCCATCCAGTACCGCGATGTTGTCCTGCCCCATCAGGCGGAACAGCCACCACACACGCGCCGCAGAAAACAGGCCCAGCGCGTCATAGACCACCACCTGATGCCCGTCGCCCACGCCCATCGCCCGCAGGCGGGACATGAACTTTTCGACCGGCGGGACCATGTGCGGGAGGGCCGAGCGATGGTCGCTGATATCGTCGATGTCAAAGAAGCGCGCGCCCGGAATATGTGCCGCATGATATTCGGCGCGGGCATCGCGATCGGTCGGCGGCAAAAAATAGGTGCCATCCAGAACCCGAAGATCGGGATCCTTCAGATGGCTGGCCAGCCAGTCGGTGGATACAAGGGTTTTAGGATCGTCATGGGTCATGGGCGCGTCCCCTGATTTCGGACGGCTCATGCCTAGCGCGCGGCGCAGTAGAGAGCAAGCAATCCCGGCGCGCCGCCGGGTTTATTTCACCAGCATGTTCCGGATCGAGCCAAGCACCAGCAAGACCGCCGCGCCGCCGAGAGCGCCCGTCACGGCATGGGTCCAGAGCACCCCGGCATCGCCGCCGCCCAGTACCGAGGACAAGCCGTCATCGCCCAGGACCGACAGAGTCTTTTCCGCAATCCCCGCGCCGATGACCCCGGCCAGCGAATTTCCGAAGAGACCCAGATTGACGTTACGCAGAAGCCCGGCGGCGATATTGCCGCCAACCGCTCCAGAGATCAGCCCGATCAACAGTTCCATGCGCCCTCCTCACAGAAAGTCACCACAGGTTAGCAAAACCGGCCGACATTCCCACAAGGGGAATTGCGACCGGCAGCTCACCGCTCAGCCGTGGTCCTTGAGGAGGCGCTGTTTCTGGCGGTTCCAGTCGCGCTTGGCCTCGGTCTCGCGCTTGTCATGGGCTTTCTTGCCCTTGGCGATGCCGATCTTCATCTTGGCGATGCCCTTGTGATTGAAATAGAGCACCAGCGGCACCAGTGTCATGCCCTTGCGCTGCGTTTCGTTCCAGAGCCGGGCCAGTTCCTTTTTCGACACCAGCAGCTTGCGGCGGCGTTTTTCCTCGTGCTGGAAGGTCTTGGCCTGTTCGTAGGGCGCGACATAGGAGTTCACCAGCCACAATTCGCCGTTATCAACGGTGGCGTAGCTTTCGGCGATGTTGGCACCGCCAAGGCGCAAGGATTTGACCTCGGAACCCTCAAGGATGATGCCGCATTCCAGATCGTCCTCGATCGCATAGTCGAAGCGCGCGCGCCGGTTCTCGGCGACGACCTTGTAGTTGGGATTTTCCTTTGGCTTGGCCATTCTGCCTGTCCTGTCGCGCTGTGCCCGAAGCGGCAAGATAGACGCTTGGGCGGGGCGATCCAAGGGGGCGTGGACGAATCGGGCGCTCAGGCCAGCCCGCGCGCGGCAAGTTCGGCGCGAAGTGCTGCGCCATCGCCATCGCGTGCCGGGATCGGGCGGGGCGCGGGCGCGGCCCCGTCAAAGCGCGGCGCGGGGGCGGGTTGCTGCACATCGTCAACCATGTGCCAGACGCCGCGCGCGGCCATGTGGGGATCGCCTGCCGCCTCGGCGGGCGAGAGAACCGGCGCGACGCAGGCGTCGCTGCCCTCAAAGAGACGCGCCCAGTGATCGCGCGGCTGCGCCGCGAAGATCGCGGCGAGGCGTTCGGTCTGCGCAGGCCATTGGGCGGGATCGTTCTGGTCGGCAAAGGCGGCATCGCCGGAAAGCCCCATCAGATCGAGAAAGGCAGCGTAGAACTGTGGCTCGAAACATTGCACGCTGACGTGACCGCCACAGGCACAGCGATAGGTCTGGCACCAATGCGCCCCGTCCAGAGGGCTTTGCCCGCGCACTTCAGACAGGTTTCCCGCAGGCGCCATCGACATCAGCAGCGCCATCATATGCGCCGAGCCATCGACGATGGCGGCATCCACCACCCTGCCCTGCCCGCTGCGCGCGGCGTTGATGATCCCGGCCAGAATACCCGCCACCAGATACATCGCCCCACCGCCGATATCGCCCACCAGCGTCGGCGGCGTCAGCGGCGCGGCCTGAGGCGGCGAGGCATACCAGAGCGCCCCGGAGGTGGCGATATAGTTGAGGTCATGGCCCGCCATCTGCGATTTCGGCCCCTTCTGCCCCCAGCCGGTCATGCGGCCATAGATCAGCGTCGGGTTATCGGCATGGCAGGTTTCGGGGCCAAGCCCGAGCCTTTCCATCACGCCGGGGCGAAAGCCCTCGATCAGCGCGTCGGCGGTGGCGATCAGCGCCCGCGCGGTGGCAAGGTCGGCCGCGTCCTTGAGGTCAAGCGCGATGGTGCGCTTGCCCCGGTCCAGCAGATTGCGTGCGCCCGCGACCGCGTTGCCCGCGCCGGGGCGCTGGATCACGATCACGTCGGCCCCGAGATCGGCCAGCAACATGGCGGCGAAGGGGCCGGGGCCAAGGCCCTCGATCTCGATCACGCGGATACCCTGCAACATCGTTCTTCTCCCGGTCGTGGCGTTCCGGCGCGCAGATTAGCGCGCGACGCGCCGGGTGCAATGACGCTGGCCACTTGGCCCGCGATGCGGCTTGCTCTAGGCTGAGCGGCAGGGCGGACGCGACAGGAGGAAGCGCCATGAAGATGAGTGACGAACGCATTATCGAAGCCGACCGCGCGACGGTCTGGGCGGCGCTTTTGAACCCCGATGTCCTGAAGGAATGCGTGCCCGGCGCGCAGGAGGTCACCGGCAATCCCGAAGACGGGTTCGAGGCCACCGTGACCCAGAAGGTCGGCCCCGTGAAGGCCACCTTCAAGGGACAGGTCACCGTATCGGAGATGATCGAACCCGACAGCCTGACCCTGACGGGCGAGGGCAAGGGCGGTGCCGCCGGTTTTGCCAAGGGCGCGGCGGATGTGCGGCTGGAAGAGGTGCCCGAGGGCACGCGGCTGTCTTATGACGTCGAGGCCAAGGTCGGCGGCAAGCTGGCGCAGCTTGGCAGCCGGATCGTCGATGGTTTCGCCAAGAAGATGGCCGACAATTTCTTTACCCGTCTCGAAGAGGTGATCGAAGGCCCCAAGGACGAGGACAACGAGGAGGAAGCCGAAAAGAAGGGCTGGCTGAAGCGGCTGATCAAGTCCTAACGCGCGGAGGCCGGGCGGCTGTGGGTCTCGATGATGCGCGCGATCCGCTGGCCGATTTCGCGGCTTCCCTTGGGCGAGGGGTGGATCAGGTCCACCCCGTGAAAGGAGCGATCGCCATGGGGCACCAGATCGCCCAGCGACAGGAAATGCACGCCCCGGTCAAGCGCGGCCAGCCGGGCAAGGCGGCGGTCCATCTCGTCGCCCTCATCGGTGCAGCCTTCGATGGGCGATGTCACGCCGGGCGTGCGCAGGTAGCCCACGAAGATGACCTGCGCGCCGGTCTGGCGCATCCGCGAGACGAAACCGGGAATCGTGCCGCGCCTGCCATCTTCTGAAATCAGCCGCTTGATGCGGTATTTGCAGGGGCCGCAGAAACAACCCATCCAGATATCGTTGCCGCCGCCATTCATGACGACCCAGTCCCAGTCACCCTCGCGGTATTGCTTGGAGATGTTGAGCCCGGCCGCGCCGGAAATCGGCAGCGGATAGAAGAACCGCGCACCGATCACCGAGCGGTCCGTGACCGCTTCGTTCAGTTCGTCCTCGATGGCGTCCGAGACGGAACGGTCTTGCGCCTTGTTGAAGGCCATCAGTGAATCGCCCAGCAGAAGGATGCGCGACCCGCTCGCGGAGGTGACAGGCTCGCCGCAGCCTGCCAGCAGGATCAGGGCGAAAAATGAAACCACTCGTTGAATCATGGCGGCAGTGCTCTCCTGTGACCGTCTAAGAATTCTTAGCATTTTGCGCGGCGAAGGAAAGCCCCAAGCGCGCCCGCCCTGCATGCCCGCACAGAGAGGTCTGCGCGCCGGGCGATTTGCAGTCGCGGCGCGATGCCTTAGCTTGCGGGAATCGAAAACGGAGACGCTGCATGACACCGATGGTCGAAGTCGAGAACCTGCGCAAGCGCTATGGCGATGGTTTCGAGGCGCTGAAGGGAACGTCGCTGACGATCGAGGAAGGCGAGATCCTGGCCTTGCTTGGCCCCAATGGCGCGGGCAAGACGACGCTGATCTCGGCGCTCTGCGGGATCACCACGCCGACCGGCGGTCAGGCCCGTGTCGGCGGGCATGACGTGGTGACGGCGTACCGCGCGGCGCGTAGCATGGTCGGGCTGGTGCCCCAGGAGATCGCTCTGGAACCGTTCGAGAAGGTCATCAACACGGTGCGTTTTTCGCGCGGGCTTTTCGGCAAGGCGCCGGATGCGGCGCTGACCGAAAGTATCCTGCGCCAGCTGTCTCTGTGGGACAAGCGCAACGCGCGCACCCGCGAATTGTCCGGCGGCATGAAGCGGCGCGTGCTGATCGCCAAGGCGTTGATCCACGAGCCGCGCGTCCTGTTTCTGGACGAGCCCACGGCGGGTGTCGATGTGGAGCTGCGCCGCGACATGTGGGAGGTGGTCCGGGGTCTGAAGGCGCAGGGCGTTACCATCATCCTGACCACCCATTATATCGAAGAGGCCGAGGCCATCGCCGACCGCGTCGCGGTGATCAACAAGGGCGAGATCCTGTTGGTCGAGGACAAGGCGTCGCTGATGCGCCGGATGGGGCGCAAGACCCTGCGCATCGACCTCGCGGAGCCGATCTCCGCGGTCCCGGCGGCGCTGTCGGGTTACAATCTTGAACTGGCCGCGGATGGCGACGCGCTGAGCTATCACTATGACACGCGCGGGCAGGACGGCACCGGCATCACGCGGCTGTTGCAGGCGTTGGCCAATGCGGGGCTGACACTGAGCGATCTGCACACCACGCAGTCGAGCCTTGAGGAAATCTTTGTCGGGCTGGTGAAGGACCAAGAGGAGGAAACGGCATGAACCTGCGGGCCATCCAGGCGATTTATGTCTACGAGATGAAGCGTTTCCTGCGCACCTTGATGGAGAGCCTTCTGTCGCCGGTCATTTCGACCTCGCTTTATTTCGTGGTGTTCGGTTCGGCCATCGGCAGCCGGATCGACCAGATCGAGGGCGTCAGTTACGGGTCGTTCATCGTGCCGGGGCTGATCATGCTGACGATCATCACCCAAGGTATCAGCAATGCCAGTTTCGGCATCTATTTCCCGAAATTCATCGGCACGATCTACGAGCTGCACTCGGCGCCGATCAATTTCCTTGAGATCGTCATCGGCTATGTCGGCGCGGCGGCGACGAAATCACTGATGATCGGGGTCGTGATCCTGGTGACGGCGGGGTTCTTCGTGGATCTGGACATCATGCATCCCTGGCCGATGCTGGCCTTTCTGGTGCTGACGTGCCTTTCGTTCTCGCTGTTCGGTTTCATCATCGGGATCTGGGCCGAGAATTTCCAGCAACTACAGATCATCCCGCTGCTGGTGATAACGCCGCTGGTGTTTCTTGGCGGGTCTTTCTATTCGATCTCGATGCTGCCGCCGATCTGGCAGACGGTGTCCTATTTCAACCCTGTGGTTTACCTCATCTCGGGGTTCCGCTGGTCGTTCTTCGGGCTGGCGGATGTGCCTTTGGGGCTGAGCCTGTTGGCGATTGCCGCCTTTACCGGGCTGTGCCTGTTCATCATCTGGCTGATCTTCAAGACCGGCTACCGGATCAAATCCTGAGCGCCTCAAGCGCCTGAAGCGCGTGACTTATTTGCGCACCCGTCCCGGCTTTTTGGGGGCGGGGGGAAAATGCTTGGCGATGCCGCCTTGTTTGTCGGTCTCCGGCATTCTACATCCGTTGCCATGAAAGAGCGCATTCCCTTTCTCAATCGTGGCCCGCTGGTTGCGGTGATCCGGCTCAACGGGTCGATCGGAACCGGCAGCCGGTCGCAACTCAATGACGAGGTGCTGGCGCCCGCAATCGAGAAGGCGTTCAAGCGCGGCAAGCCGCGGGCAGTGGCGCTGCTGATCAATTCGCCCGGCGGCTCACCGGTGCAATCTTCGCTGATCGCGTCTCGCATACGGCGGCTGGCCGATGAAAAGAACACTCCCGTCCATGCCTTTGTCGAGGACGTGGCCGCGTCGGGCGGGTACTGGCTGGCGACGGCGGCGGAATCGATCTGGGTGGACGAGGCCTCGATCGTGGGCTCGATCGGCGTGATTTCATCGAGCTTCGGCGCGCCCGTTCTGCTGGCGCGTCAGGGGGTGGAGCGCCGGGTCCACAGCTCGGGCAAATCGAAAAGCTTCCTTGACCCGTTCCTGCCCGAAAAGGAAGAGGACGTGACCCGGCTCAAGGGACTGCTGGAGCAGATGCACCTTGTCTTCGAGCAACAGGTCACGAGCCGCCGTGGCACGCGGCTGGCCAAGAGCGACGATCTCTTTACCGGCGAATTCTGGCTGGGCGCGCGGGCGATCGAACTGGGGCTGGCCGACGGGGTGGCGCATCTGGTGCCCAAGATGAAAGAGCTTTACGGCGACAATGTCCGCTTTGCGCAATACGGCCGCAAGCGCGGGTTGTTCCAGCGCTTTGGCATGAGCATGGCCGCAGACGCCATCGCCGGTATCGAGGAGCGCGCGGCATTCGCGCGTTTCGGCCTCTGAAGTGATCGTCAAGATCGTCATATTGTTCCTTGTCGGCATGGGCGTCATGGCCATGTTCGGCAAGCTTCGCTTTCCGGGCCAGAAGAAGCTGGCTTCGGCGAAATGCCCCAAATGCGGGCGCTTCCGCATCGGCAAGGGCCCCTGCCCCTGCAGAAAGGGCAAGACCAAATGATGCCTTGGTTGTTGTCGGGTTTGGGGCTGGTGATCCTGCTTCTGGCTGGCGATGCGCTGGTCAAGGGCGCGGTGAATCTGAGCCTGCGTATCGGGATTCCGGCGCTGATCGTCAGTCTGACCATCGTGGCCTTTGGCACATCCGCGCCCGAGTTGCTGATTTCCGTTAACGCGGTGCTGGATGACAAGCCGGGGCTGGCGCTTGGCAATGTGATCGGGTCGAACACCGCCAATATCCTGCTGGTGCTGGGGGTGCCCGCGCTGCTGTCGGTGCTGCACACCAGCGATTGCGACACGCGCAAGACCTATGTGTTCATGCTGGTGGGCTCGGTCCTGTTCATCGGGTTGGCCTTTCTGGGCACGTTCACCCTTGTGTCGGGGCTGATCCTTCTGGCGGCGCTGTCATTCGTGCTGACCGATGCGTTCATCGAGGCGCGCAAGCATCGGCGCGCCAATTTCGCCATCATGGCCGATGACCCGGACGACAGCGAAGAGGTTGAGGGCGCGGACCCCGATATGCCCTGGTGGCAGATCGCGCTGTTCCTGGTGCTGGGATTGGTGGGGCTGCCGCTCGGGGCGGATCTGCTGGTGGATAATGCCTCGATCATTGCGCGCCAATACGGCATCAGCGAAGCCGTGATCGGCCTGACACTTGTGGCGCTTGGCACCTCGTTGCCGGAACTGGCGACGACGGTGATGGCGGCGCTGCGCAAGCAGGCCGATGTTGCGCTTGGCAACGTGATCGGGTCGAACATGTTCAACTTGCTGGCGATCATCGGCATCACCGCCCTGATCGGCGATCTGCCTGTGGACCGCGAGTTCCTGCAATTCGATCTGTGGGTGATGCTGGGAGCGTCGCTGTTGATCATACCCTTCGTCTTTTTCAAGGTCGATATCGGCCGCCTTTGGGGCGTCGTGCTGACAGCGCTGTACGTAACCTATATCTTTGTGGTGCTGGGATGAGCAGAGCTTTGGTCACCGGAGCGGGAAAACGGCTGGGCCGCGCGATGGCGCTGGATCTGGCGCGGCGCGGGTATGACGTTGCTGTGCATTACGCCAGCAGCGCAGAAGCCGCGGAGTCGGTCGCCCAGGAGATCCGCGATCTGGGTCGGCAGGCGGTGACGCTGCAGGCCGACCTGCTGGACGAGGCACAGGTGGAGCGGCTTTTGCCCGCCGCCGCCGAGGCGCTGGAGGGGCCGATCACCGTCCTTGTGAACAACGCGTCCATCTTCGAGCATGACACGCTGGAAACCGCCAGCCGCGAAAGCTGGGACCGGCACATCGAAAGCAACCTGCGCGCGCCCTTCGTGCTGATTCAGGCGCTTGCAAAGCAGGTGCCCGCCCCCGTGCCGTGCGAGGGCGGTGAGCCGGTGGCGCAGGGCCTGGTCATCAACATGATCGACCAGCGGGTGCGCAAGCTGACCCCTGAATTCATGAGTTACACGCTGGCCAAGATGGGATTGTGGGCGCTGACCCGGACCGCCGCGCAGGCGCTGGCGCCGCGGGTGCGGGTCAACGCGATCGGCCCCGGCCCGACCCTTCAGGGGTATCGACAGAGCGACAGTCATTTCCAGCGCCAGCGCCAGGCGACAGTGCTGGAAAGGGGCGCCAACAGCGCCGATATTGTCGCCGCGCTTGGCTATTTCCTGGAGGCGCCGGCGGTGACCGGGCAGCTTCTGTGCGTCGATGGCGGGCAGCATCTGGGATGGCAGACGCCTGATGTACTGGGTCTGGAGTGACGCGGCCACGGTTTGACACCGAAGGAACTTGTGCACGGCCCCGCAAATCGTCAGAAAGCTGTTACAAAATTTTTAATGTTTTCAATATTTTGCGGGCAGTCAAAGTTTTTAGTAAGCGATTTCAATGGCTTGAAAATACGCCTAAAAATTGGGCAGATCGATCAAATCATCTGAATACAAGGGAATATTTCCCTTACGCGAAACTTGCCCCCAAGTTTATCCACAGGATTGGTGGAAAGGTTTTCTCTTGCCCGCACCGCGATAAGATTGCAGCGACCCGGAAGAATCATATCTGAACCTCATGACCGAGCAGAACAGCGACAACACCCCTGAAACCGGCCACCGCCTGATCCGGCGCTATCTGAAGACACTGGATTCCTCGCCCGGGGTCTACCGGATGCTCGATGCGCAGGCACGGGTGCTTTATGTCGGCAAGGCGCGCAACCTGCGGGCGCGGGTGTCGAATTATGCCCGGCCCACCGGACATACCGCGCGCATCGCCCGGATGATCCGCGAAACCGCCTCGATGATGTTCCTGACCACGCGCACCGAAACCGAGGCGCTGCTGTTGGAACAGAACCTCATCAAGCAGCTCAAGCCGCGCTATAACGTGCTGTTGCGCGATGACAAAAGCTTTCCCAGCATTCATGTCACCGCCCATGATTACCCGATGATCCGCAAGCATCGCGGCGCCAAGAAGGGCAAGGGGCGGTTCTATGGCCCCTTCGCCAGTGCGCGCGCGGTCAACCGGACACTGGCGCAGTTGCAGCGCGCGTTCCAGTTGCGCAATTGCACGGACACGCAGTTCGCCTCGCGCACAAGGCCATGCCTGCAATACCAGATCAAACGCTGCACCGCCCCTTGCGTCGGCTATATCAGCCAGGAGGATTACGCCGCCGTGGTGCGCGATGCGGAACGGTTCCTGTCGGGGCGTTCGACAGAAATTCAGGACAAGCTGAAAACCCAGATGGCCGAGGCATCCGACGCCATGGAATTCGAGCGCGCGGCCGCGTTGCGCGACCGGATCAAGGCGCTGACCGAAGTCCAAAGCGCGCAAGGCATCAACCCGCGCACCGTGTCCGAGGCCGATATCGTGGCGCTGCATCTGCAAAACGGGCAGGCCTGCGTGCAGGTGTTCTTTATCCGGGCCGGGCAGAATTGGGGCAATCGGGATTTCTATCCGCGCGTCGGCGATGATGTGGAAGAGGCCGAGGTGCTGGAAGCCTTCATCGGGCAGTTCTACGACAGCAAGGAACCGGCGCGGCAGCTGATCCTGTCGCATCCGATAGAGAATACCGATCTGATGACCGAGGCCCTGAGCGGCAAGCTGGGCCGCAAGGTCGAATTGCTGGTGCCCAAGCGCGGCGAGAAGGCCGAGCTGATTGATGCCGCGCTGCGCAATGCACGCGAGAGTCTGGCGCGCAAGATGTCCGAAACGGCGACCCAGGCCAAGCTGCTCAAGGGGCTGGCCGAGGCCTTCGACCTGCCCGCCCCGCCCCAGCGGATCGAGGTCTACGACAACTCGCATATCCAAGGCACCAACGCGGTCGGCGCGATGATCGTGGCCGGGCCCGAGGGGCTGATGAAGAACCAGTATCGCAAGTTCAACATCCGGGGCGACGACCTGACGCCGGGTGATGATTTCGGGATGATGAAAGAGGTGCTGACCCGCCGGTTCAAGCGATTGCTGAAGGACGACCCGGAGCGCAAACACGGGCTTTGGCCCGATCTGTTGCTGATCGACGGGGGCGCGGGACAGGTCAGCGCCGTGGCCCAGATCATGCGCGAAATGGGGGTCGAGCACATCCCCATGCTGGGCGTCGCCAAGGGCGTGGACCGCGACCAGGGCAAGGAGGTGTTCCACCGTGTCGGCGCGCGGCCCACTGCGCTCAGGCATAATGACCCGGTGCTCTATTTCGTGCAGCGTCTGCGCGACGAGGCGCACCGCTTTGCCATTGGCTCCCACCGGGCGAAGCGTGCCAAATCCATGAGCGCCACCCCGCTTGACGAGGTGGCCGGGGTGGGCGCGGCGCGCAAACGCGCGCTGTTGGTGCATTTCGGGTCGGCCAAGGCGGTGAGCCGCGCCAACCTTGCGGATCTGAAGGCCGTCGAAGGGGTGTCGGAGGGGCTCGCGCAGAAGATCTACGACTTCTTTCACGAAAAGGGCTGACGCGGCGGGCCCCAAGAGGGCGATTGACTTGGTCGGAGGTTTTATGAATATGGATTCAGTTTCATAAAATCGGATTGCTCATGAACACTGTCCAAAAGCACTTGCCCCGCCCTTCCGACACCATCGGCACGTTCAGCTATCGCGCGGTTCTGGCCGAGCGCGTGAAAGGCGAAGCCAAGGGCCAGCGCACGGCGCAACAGATCCGCATCGCCACCTGCGCCCTGCTGGAAGAGGCCGCGCTTCAGGATCTGACGATCAGCGCGATCTGCTCCAAGGCGGGCGTCGCGAATGGCACATTCTACCTTTATTTCCAAGATCAATCGCAGCTTCTGGATGATCTTCTGCCGGGCTTTGCGCATTTCCTGCAAGACGGCATGATGCGGGCCAGCAGGGGGGCGCCCGATGACAGCATCCGCGCCGCAACGCGGGCTTATGCGATGCTGTTTCGCGAGAACCGGGGCCTGATGAAATGCCTTGTGCATCATCTGGATCGCTTTCCCGAGGCGCGGAGCGCGTTTCACCGGCTCAACCGTGACTGGATCGAGACCGTGGCCGCCGCCGCGAGGCGCCGGATCGAGCGCGATGGCACCGCCCTGCCCGAGGACGAGCTGATGCGGCGCGCCTATGCGCTTGGCGCAATGACCGACCAGTATTTCTCGGGGTTGTTCCTGTCGGGTGAACCGGGGCTTGTGGCGGTGTCGGGCGATCTGGAGGCGGTGGTGGATACGCTGACAACCATCTGGGAGCGGGGGCTGAGGCCATGAAGCTGTTGCACGATGGTGACTTTGCCGTGGCTGATAAGCTGAAGGCGCATCAACAGGCGGCATGGGCCATGCAAAGCGCCTATGTGGCGCGGAACTCAGCGTTCTACAGCGCCTTGTGGCAGGGCAAGCAGCCCTCGGCCGATCTGCGCGACCTGCCCGAGCTGCCCTTGTCGGACAAGGCGCAATTACGCGTCTCGCAGGCCGATCACCCGCCTTTCGGCGATTACATGGCCGCCCCGCGCAGCGCCGCCGTGCGGCTGCACCGCACCTCGGGCACCACGGGGCAGGCAATGAACCTTGCGCTGTCGGCAAAGGATTGTCTGGCAACGGAAACCGTTGGCGGGCGGTGCCAGTCGGCGGCGGGGCTGACGCCGGATCATACGGTGGTGCATTGCCTCAATTACCAGATGTGGATGGGCGGACTGACCGACCACATGACCTTGCAGGCCACGGGCGCGATGGTCGTGCCTTTCGGTGTGGGCGCAACCGAATTGCTGGTGCGCACAATCAAGGAGGTGGGGATCGACGCGATCTCCTGCACACCTTCATATCCGGCGGTTCTTGAAAGGGTCATCGCCGAGAGGTTTCCGGGGCTGAAGCCGCGCGACCTCGGGCTGAAGCTGGGCCTCTTCGGGGGCGAGGCGGGACTTGACGACCCGGCCTTTCGCGACCGGCTGCGCGATGTCTGGGGCATGGAGCCACGCAACGCGAATTACGGCGTTTCGGACGTGTTCTGCAATTTCGCGGCGCAATGCGAGCATGACACACGGCTTCATTTCATGGCGGCGGATGTTCTTTACCCCGAGCTGGTCGATCCCGACAGCGCCGCGCCGCTGCCGCTGGAAGCGGGGCAGACCGGGGAGCTGGTGCTGACCCATCTGATGCGCGAGTGTCAGCCGCTGGTGCGGTTTCGCTCGGGCGATATCATCACCGTGGATGCAACCGAACCCTGCGGCTGCGGGCGCACCGGATTCCGGTTCCGGGTGGTGGGGCGCTCGGATGATATGGTGGTTGTGCGCGGGCTGAACCTGTTTCCGACGATGGTCGCGGCGGTAATCAACGAGTTCGCGGCATTGTCCGGCGATTACCGGATCGTGCTGGACGGGCCGCCACCCTATGACAGCCTGCCGGTGACGGCGGAGCTGGCGGAAGGTCAGGCCTCAAGCGAAGGGTTGGCGAGCCTGGTGGAGGCCACGATCAAGGCAAAGCTTGGCGCGACGGCCCGCGTGACCCTGGTGCCGGCGCGGACATTGCCGTTGACCGAAGGCAAGACGAAACGCGTGATACGGAGCGATAAAATGACTGATTTCAAGTACGAAACCGTGCTGAGCGAGATGACAGGTGATGGCGTGCGGACGATCACCCTCAACCGTCCGGGCAGCCTGAACGCGATGAACCGGAAGTTGATCGACGACGTGGCGCACGCATTCGAGGACGCCAATGGCGACCCGGCGGCGCGGGCGATCCTGTTCACCGGGGCGGGCAAGGCGTTTTGCGCGGGCGATGACCGGCGGGCGCATGTTCACCCCGAGACCGAGGAAGAGGCGCGCGAACTGGTACAGGCCATCCAGCGGGCGACCCATGCGATCACGCTGGGGCCAAAGCCGGTGGTGGGCGCGATCAATGGCTGGGCCGTGGGGGGCGGTTTTGAATGGGCGATCAATTGCGATTTCCCGATCTGGGCGGCCTCGGCGAAGGGGTTCTTTCCCGAGGTGTCGCTCAACCTGTTCGTGACCGGCGCGGTGACCAGCCTGTTGCCCGCACTGGTCGGGCTGATGAAGGCGCGCGAGATGCTGTTCTTCGGCGACCGCTATGGGGCCGAAGAATTGCATCGCCTGGGGCTGGCATGGAAAGTCGTTGAGGATCAGCATCTTATGGATAGTGCGCAGGCAGAGGCGCAGCGCCTTGCCGACCTGCCGGTCTTGTCGGTGCGGGCCATGAAACGGGTTCTCAACAGCGCTGCCTTGCCCGATCTGCATCGCGCGTTGCAGTTGGAAACGGATGCGACGGTGGCCGGTTTCATGGACCCGGAGACGACGAAACGGCTGAGCGATTTCTGAGCGCACCAAGGGGTGCGACCGCGCTTTCCCTTTGCCTTGGAAGGGGTTAGAACCGGGGGCATGAACTGGAACGTGCCAAATATCCTGACCGCTTTGCGTCTGCTGGCTGCGCCGGGGGTGGCTGTGATGTTCCTGTATTTCCACCGGCCCTGGGCGGATTGGTTCGCGCTGGTGCTGTTCATCAGCGCCGCGGCGACGGACTGGTTTGACGGATACCTTGCAAGGGCCTGGAAACAAACGACAAAACTTGGCGCTATGCTGGACCCGATCGCCGACAAGGCGATGGTGGTGATCGCCTTGATGGTGATCGTGGGATATTCGAGCATGTCGCCTTGGCTGGTGTTGCCGGCGACGGTGATTCTGTTTCGCGAGGTGTTCGTGAGCGGGTTGCGGGAGTTTCTGGGCGATACGGCGGGGACCTTGAAGGTCACGCAGTTGGCGAAGTGGAAAACAACCGCGCAAATGATTGCAATTGCTGTACTTTTCGCCCAAGGCGTGTTCGAGCACTATTTCGGGGCCACGACCCGTGGCGCGGTCGTTCTGGGACATGCCGGTTTGTGGCTGTTGTGGATCGCGGCCGCGCTGACATTGTTGACAGGGTATGATTACTTCAGGAAATCAATACCTTATCTGAAGGACTGAGCGATGGACATTCTGTATTTCGCATGGGTGCGGGAAAGGGTCGGGCGCCCGAAGGATCGAATCGAAACCGGGGCCGCGACGGTGCGGGAACTGGTTAACGAACTGACACAGAAAGAAGAACGCTACGCCGTTGCATTCGCCGATCTGGACGCGCTGCGGGTGGCGGTGGACCAGGAGTTGAGCGACTTTGACGCGCCGCTTGAGAATGTGCGGGAAGTGGCATTTTTCCCACCGATGACAGGGGGTTGACCCATGGACATCCGGGTGCAGGAAGAGGCGTTCGACCTCGGCCAAGAGGCCCGCGATTTCGCCGCGCGGCAGTCGGGGATGGGCGCGCTCGTTACGTTTACCGGGATCGTGCGCGATCTTGAGGGCAGCGATCTGGAGGTGATGGAGATCGAGCATTACCCCGGCATGACCGAAAATGCCATCAAGACAATCGCAGAGGAAGCCGTAAGCCGTTGGAATATAGGCGATATTCTGGTCATTCACCGATATGGCAAGCTTAGCCCCGACGAGATGATCATGATGGTCGCCACATCCGCGCCGCATCGGGCGGATGCCTTTCAAGCTGCTGAATTCCTTATGGATTTTCTAAAATCCCGCGCGCCGTTCTGGAAAAAGGAAGTCACCGGCGACGGTGAGGGCTGGGTCGCGGCGAAAGACGCGGACGAAGACGCGCTTGATCGCTGGTGAGAAGGGTACAAAACGTCCGGTTTGTACGGCGGTTTTGTACGTAAAGCGGAGCATGGCGCGCGGATTTTGTACAGATCGCGCCCGAGGCCCGCGAATTGACGCGGGGTTCCGGTTGCCGCGCGAGGGGAATTCACCAATCTGGCGCGATGATCCAACCCGAAGAGAGGCCCCGATGAGCGAGCTGATCGAAAGCTATATCCGTGAACTGACACCGAAGGCGCGCGGCGCGATCCGGGGCAGCGCCAAGCTGGTGATCACCGGCGAGGGCGCGGTGATGCTGGACGAGAGCGGCGCGCGCGCCGCGCAGGAGGCCGGAGACGAGGCGGCCGACGTGGTGCTGATCGCCAGCGACGAGGTGTTCCGCAACATCCTGTCGGGTGAGCAGAACCCGGTGATGGCCTTCATGTCGGGCAAGCTGAAGGTGGAGGGCAATGCCCAGCGCGCGCTGAAGGTGAGTTCCATCCTGACGGGGTGATGCGCTTTTTGCGGGCCACGGCCGGGGGGCCAGCCCCCCCGGACCCCCCGAGGTATTTATCGCCAGATGAAGGGCGGGGTCAGAAAATCCCGTGCCTGAGCGGCGGGGCGGGAGGGTTGTCCGGTGCGTTGAAGCTGTCTTGCGCCGGGCCGTGCTCGACGATGCGTTTTTGCAGTTGCGGTGACGGAATCGGGCGCGCCGGGTTGGCGAGTATCCGGCGTGCCTCGGGGCCGGGAAACAGGGCGTTGATTTCCGTGAGAGCGCGCAGCGGCAGGCGGTTGCGGGCTTCCTCGGCCAGGAGCAGGCTTTCGCTGGGGGTGCCTTCGGCGATGATCACCTGATGGCGGTCGAAGAGGAGGTGGTGATAAGAGACCGGCCCGCCGGGGCCAACCAGGTCGACGCCCGGCCAGTCGAGGAAACGGAGCGCGGGGAGGAACACCTCGTCGTAGCCACAGATCTGCTGCACCCGGTCGCCACAGACAAGCAGCCGATGCTGGCGCGACAGCAGCATGTCGTTGCGAGGCAAGCCGCCGCCGAGCGCACCCTTGCGGATGCGGATCGGGCGCAGGCGCTCTTCGGCCGCCAGGGCATCGGCGTGGACGGTGCGTTGCCCGACCCAGCGAACCTGTTGCAGAGCGTTGTCGCGGGTCATGATCAGATCGCCCGGACGGATCGATTCAACCGGTCTGGGGCCGGTGGCGGTTTCGATCAGGGTGCCCGCGACAAAGCAGGGCACGCCGGTGATGGTGATGGTGACGGTCTGGGTATCGCTGCCGCCGCCATCGGACAGGCGCACGACGAAGGTGTCGGTGAGGGTATCGCCCGGATCGAGCGCCTGCACGGCGGCGTTGGTCTCGTCGAGGTCATAGCTCCAGAGCCCGGTAGAGGGGTCGATGCTGGCGCTGCCATAGGTCGCGCCGCTCTGGATCGACCAGGTGTCGCCCCAGAAATTTCCCGAGATGTCGTCGAGCTCTCCGGTCACCAGGCCGGTGCTGTCGGAATCGACCGCACCCGAGGACACGCCCCCGATGTCAGGCGCGCCCATTGCGGCTCTCCTTGAGAAGGCGTTTGAACTGGCCGACGCCGTAGGATCGGGTCGTGATCGGCGCGTCGGGGGCGGCGCGGCTCCATTCGACGATCCGGTAGCGGGTGCCCGGCCGGTTGTGCCACATGGTCCTGACGCGCAGCACATCGGGGTTCTGCGCCAGCAGGGGCACGATCTGGTCGATATGACCGAAGGGGGCGACGAAATCCACGAGCCAGAGGGAAGGGCCGCTGTTCCAGTCTTCGGGGCGCAGGGCCTTGTGATCGACGGCGAAGGCGTATTCGGCCTGTGGCGACAGCCCCGCCCAGGTGATCGCCGCGCGCGGGTGGCCGCCGGAGCGGAACAGTTTGTACTGGCCCAGGCGCAGGGGCGGTTCGAAACAGGCGAAAAGATCATGCAGCGACCGGGGCCGGTGATAGCGGGTCAGCGATGCGAGGTAGAAGAGGCTGCCGAAATCCGAGAGGAAATCCGCGGGCAGGTCGAACCAATCGATCGGAAAGGCCGCGCCGAAACGCGGGTTATCAGGCCCGGCGGCCCGCAACTCGGCGAAATGGCGCATGGTGGCGCGCACGAACTGCTCTGAGTCCGGTCTCTCGGTCATGGTCACTTCCTGTCATGACGGGGGCGCCGCTTTTCGCGATCTTCCTGCCGTCACTGCCTGCCTCAACAATGCGCCTTTGGGAGCGCTATCTGTGCAGATTATGCTAAATTTCTGCTTTCGGCAATGAATTCTGTTCGTTTTCGGACGCGATGTGGCGAGCATGTGGCGGCCAAGACTCTGGACAGGACCCGAGCGCGGGTGCAAGAGTTTGATCAAATTCCCGACTCAGAGACTGGATGGAGCGGCCCGATGAAAGACGACAATTTCCTGCGCGAGATGAATGCACGGCATATGTGGCATCCGATGGGGCATCCCGGAGAGGCCCATGAGAACGCCCCCAAGATCATCAAGGGCGCCGAGGGTGTCGAGATCGTCGATCTGGACGGGCATCGCGCCGTTGATGCGGTGGGCGGGCTGTGGTGCGTCAACCTTGGCTATTCCAACGATGCCATCAAGCAGGCGATTTCCGACCAGCTTTGGGAGCTGCCCTATTATTCCGCCTTTGCGGGCACATCGAACCCGGCGGCGATCGAGGCGTCATATGCGGTGCAGGAGTTCTTTGCCGAGGACGGAATGGTGCGCGCCTTTTTCACCAGCGGGGGATCGGACAGCGTGGAGACCGCGCTGCGCCTGTCGCGCCAGTATCACCGGCTGCGCGGCGAGCCGACGCGGATCAAGTTCCTGAGCCTCAAGAAGGGCTATCACGGCACGCATTTCGGTGGCGCCAGCGTGAATGGCAACAACCGCTTCCGCATC
>CAZMZS010000017.1:0-34560 GCA_964570675.1 uncultured Roseovarius sp.
CTGTTGATCGGGCATTCGCTGGGCGGTGCGGCGGTGCTGCGCGCGGCGCGAAAGATCGACAGCGTCAAGGCGGTGGTCACGCTGGGCGCGCCGTTCGATCCGGGCCATGTGCTGCATAATTTCGGCGATGCGCTGGAGCGGATCGACGAAGAGGGCAGCGCCGAGGTCGATCTTGGCGGGCGCCCGGTCCGGGTGGGCCGGGATTTCGTGCAAAGCGTGCGGGCCGAGGACCTGGAGAAGGATATCGCCGGTCTGGGGCGCGCGCTGCTGGTGCTGCATGCGCCGCGCGACGGGGTGGTCGGGATCGAGAATGCCGGCCGGATCTTCGCGGCGGCGAAACACCCCAAAAGCTTTGTCACGCTGGATGATGCCGATCACCTGATCAACGGCGCGAGCGACGCCGAATATGCCGCCGGGGTGATCGCCGCATGGGCGGCGCGCTACCTCGATCTGCGCGCCCCTGCCCCGCCCCCCGGCGCCCCCGAGGGCGTGGTGCGCGTAAGCGAGGCCGACCCGGACGGGTTCCTGCAGGACATCCAGTCGGGTCCGCGCCATCACCTGCTGGCGGATGAGCCCGAAGCCTATGGCGGCACCGGGCAGGGCATGTCTCCCTACGGGTTCCTGGCAGCGGCGCTGGGGGCCTGCACCTCGATGACGATCCGCATGTATGCGCGGCGCAAGGGTTGGGCGCTGGACCACGTGAGCGTCGAGGTGAACCACGACAAGGTCCACGCGCAGGATGCCGGGACCGGGACCGACGAAAAGGCCGACCGCTTCACCAGGGCCGTGCGGCTGGAGGGCGATCTGGACGACGAGCAGCGCGCCCGCCTGATGGAGATCGCTGACCGTTGCCCGGTGCATCGCACGCTGGAGCGGCGCTCGGAGATCGTGACCGAGGCAGCGGAGGGATGAGGCGCGACCGGCAGGACCAAACCCCGCTTGCCACAGCGTCCGAATCCGGGTTCAAGGGCTTGTGCAGCGAAACGAAAGGCAAGCCATGACCACCTGGATCACCATCTGCGACACCTGCAAGCGCGACGATTGGAACGCCGAGACCGATCAGCGCACGCATGGCGAGGACATGGCCGAACTGGTGGAAAAACACGCTGCCGGACGGGGCGTGAAAACGCGGCGGGTCTCGTGCCTGATGGGCTGCGCGCATGGCTGCAACATCGCCATTCAGGCTGAAGGCAAGCTGGCCTACACGCTGGGCCGCTTCACGCCGGATGACGCCTCGGCCGCCGCCATCGTCGATTATGCCGAGCTTCACCGCGAAAGCGACAGCGGCCAGGTGCCCTATCGCCAGTGGCCCGCCGGGGTGAAGGGACATTTCGTGACCCGCCACCCGCCGCTGCCCGACGCCGACACCAAAGCCGAAACCGAAGCCGAAGGCTGACACGGATGGGCGGCCAAGCGCGCGATCACGGCGGGGGGCTCGATGCGGCGGTCGCGCGCCATGGCGGCGCGCGCGCGGGCTGGATCGACCTTTCGACCGGGATCAACCCGCTGCCCTATCCGGTGCCGCCCCTGCCCGACGACACCTGGAGCGCCCTGCCCGACAGCGCCGCGCATGCCGCACTTGAAAGCGCCGCGCGCAGTCATTGGGATGTGCCCGAGGATGCGGCGATCCTGGCCGCGCCGGGGGCCTCGGCGCTGATCGCGCGGCTGCCCGCGCTGACCGGGGCGGCAAGAGTGCATATCGCAGCACCAACCTATAACGAACATGCCGCCGCCTTCGCGGCGCATGGCTGGGAGGTGACCGAAAGCGCAGCCGCCAAGGATGTCGCGGCGCGGGTGATCGTCAATCCCAACAACCCCACCGGCGCTTGGCACGGCGCGGAGGCGCTGGGCGCGCCCTTGACCATCGTGGATGAAAGCTTTGCCGATATTCGCCCCGCAGGCTCGCTGATTGCCCATGCGGGCGAACCGGGGGTGATCGTGCTGAAAAGTTTCGGCAAGTTCTGGGGACTCGCCGGCTTGCGACTGGGCTTTGCCATCGGCGCGCCGGACCTGATTGAAAGGCTGGGTGAATGGCTGGGGCCGTGGCCGGTCTCTGGCCCTGCACTGGCGGTGGGCGAGCTGGCGCTGCTTGACACGGATTGGGCGGCGCGCACGCGCGTCCGGCTGGAACGCGACGCGGAGCGCCTTGATGCGCTGATGAACAAGGCGGGCGCAGAGGTGACGGGGGGCTGTGCGCTGTTCCGGCTCTACCGGGTCGAGAACGCCGCCAGATGGCAAGAGCGTCTGGCGAAACACCATATCTGGAGCCGGCGCTTTCCCTATGCCGATGACTGGCTTCGCCTGGGCCTGCCCGCGCCGGGCGCATGGGACAGGCTGGAGGCGACATTATGAGCGGCGCGGGAATCCTGGCGCTGGCGATGCTGCTGGATGCGGCGCTGGGCGAGCCGCGCTGGATTTGGCAGCGGGTGCCGCATCCGGCAGTCTTGATGGGGCGGGCGGTGGCCTGGCTTGAGGCAAGGTTGAACCGTGGCGGGGCGCAGCGCCTGAAAGGGATCGCGGCGCTGATCCTGCTATGCGCGGGCGCGGTGCTGATCGGGATGGTGCTGGACGTGTTCGGCTGGCCGGTGGAAGTGATCGCCGTGGCGGTATTGCTGGCGCAGCGCAGCCTGGTCGATCATCTGCGCGCGGTGGGCGACGGGCTGCGGCTGTCGCTGGACGCGGGCAAGCGCGCGGTGGCGATGATCGTGGGGCGTGATACTGCCGCCATGCAGCCCCCCGACGTGGCGCGCGCGGCGATTGAATCGGGCGCCGAGAACCTGAGCGACGGGGTGATCGCCCCGGCCTTCTGGTTCCTGGTGGCGGGACTGCCGGGGCTGTTTCTTTACAAGGTGGTCAATACCGCCGATTCGATGATCGGCTATCGCAATGCGCGTTATGAAAGCTTCGGCTGGGCGGCGGCACGGCTGGATGATGTGCTCAACGTGATCCCGGCGCGGCTGACGGCGGGGCTGATCGCGCTGACCCATGGGCTATTCAGCTGGAAGGCGTTGGCGGCGGATGCAAGGCTGCACCGTTCGCCCAATGCCGGCTGGCCCGAGGCGGCGATGGCCCGCGCGCTGGGCGTGGCGCTGGCGGGGCCGCGATCCTATGATGGCGCGATGCGCTATTTCCCGTATGTGAACGGGTTCGGGCAAAAGGCGATTGGCCCGCAAGAAGTGGAGGCCGCCTGCAGCGCGTTGTGGCGCGCATGGGGCGCGGCGCTGGCCCTGTGCCTTGTGCTGGCGCTGCTGGCCTAACCCAGCAAAAGCCAGAGCGCCACCAGCGCCAGCGCGACCCCGAAGCCCGTATTGATGCGCCGCGCCTGACGGTCGATGCGAAAGGCGGCGGCAAGGCGCGCGCCCGCGACCGTCCAGAGGGTGAAGGCCACAAGGTTGTTGAGCGTGAAGAACGTGGTGATCCAGAGCACCGCGCCCGCGACTGACGGCGCGCCCGTCTGCGGCGCGGTTGGCAGGAATTGCGAGAACATCAGAGCGATGATCATGTAGGCCTTGGGATTGAGCAGCAGCAACAGCGCGCCGCCCAGTACCCCGAGCGGGCGCGCGCCCTGCCCCGCGCCGCCCGCACCGGCGCGAAGAAAGCCGAAGGCCAGCCACAAGAGCCAAGCCGCCCCGGCCCAGCGCAAGAGGCTCATCACCGAAGGGAGGCGTTCAAGCCCCGTCGCAAAGCCGAAGCCGATCAGCAGTGTCACGATCCATGTGGCGATGTGATACCCGGCGCTGGCGGGCAAGCTGCGCCAGAGGCCAAAGCGCGCGCCATTGGCGGCAAAGACCATGTTGCCGGGGCCGGGGCTGTAGGCCAGCGGCAAAAGGAACAGAAATAGCGCGGCGGTCCAGTCGATCATGGGGTGGCTCCGGTGGCGGGGTGCCGGGGCAGACTGCCCCGGCACCCGCACGCAAGCGACCCGGATCATGCGGTTTCGCCCGGCGCGGGGATCGCTTAGTCTGGCGGGAATGTATCAAGTGAGGACACCCAGTATGCGCCCGATCACCCGACTTGCCGCCCTCTGTCTGACGGTCTTGTGCCTTGCCGCGCTTGCCCCCCTGCCCGCCAAGGCGCAGCAATGCGGCGGCGGGTTTCAGCAATTCGTCGCGGCGCTGGCCGATGAGGCGGTGGCACGCGGCCATGACAGGCAAGTGGCCGAGGGATTCCTGGCCGGGGTGCGCAAGGATCAATCGGTGCTGAATGCGGACCGGCGGCAGGGGGTCTTTCAGATGCCCTTCGTGGATTTCGCCCGCCGCCTGATCAGCGCGAACCGCCTGAACAGGGGACGCGCGTTGGCGCAGCGCCATGATGCGATTTTCGACCGGATCGAGGGGGCCTACGGGATCGACCGGGGTGTCTTGCTGGCCTTCTGGGCCTTCGAGACGGATTACGGCGCCGTGCAGGGCGATTACAACACCCGCGATGCGCTGGTCACGCTGGCGCATGATTGCCGCCGTCCCGAGCTGTTCCGCCCACAGATCTTTGCCGCGATGACCCTATATGCGCGCGGCGATCTCAGCCCGCAAAGCACCAAGGGCGCATGGGCCGGCGAGATCGGCATGGTGCAGATGCTGCCAAAGGATATCCTTGAACATGGCACTGATGGCGATGGCGACGGGCATGTTGACCTCAAGGGATCGCCCCAAGATGCGCTGTTGTCGGGGGCGTCGATGCTGGCCGGGCTGGGCTGGCGGGCAAATGAGCCATGGTTGCAGGAGGTCACCCTGCCCGAGGGCATGAACTGGGCCGAGACCGGGCTGCGCACGCAGATGCCGGCGCGCGACTGGCAGGCGATGGGCGTGCGCCCGCGCCACGGGCAGATCGCGGGGGATTTGCCCGCCAGCATCCTTGTGCCGCAGGGGCGCGGCGGGCCGGCCTTTCTGGCCTATCCCAATTTCCGGATCTATTTCGAGTGGAACCAGAGCTTTGTCTATGTGCTGACCGCCGCTTATTTCGCCAACCGTCTGGAGGGCGCGCCGGTTTTCGATGCGGGGCGGCCCGAGCCGGGCCTTTCGGGCGAAGAAATGAAGGCGCTGCAGCGCAAGCTGGCGGCGCGCGGTCACGATGTCGGCGGGATCGACGGCATCCTTGGCGCGGGGACGCGCGCGGCGGTGCAGGAGGTCCAGCAGGAGCTGGGCCTGCCCGCCGATGCCTGGCCGACGCGGGCGCTGTTGAACCGGCTATAGCGGTGTACGCGCCGCGCCGTCAGTCGGCGACGCGCGCCAGCAGTTCCTGCGCGCGCTCGGGGCCGAACTTGTCGGCCAGCACCTGCGCGCGGGGCACCCATCTGTAGCGCGTGTCGTCGCGCAGATGCGACCAGAAGAGCCGCCCGCCCTTGCGCCAGGGATCGAGGATGATGCCCTCGTCCATCGGGTCGCCCTTGGCGCTGATGATGGCGGTGCTGTGTTCGAGACGGATATTGTTGGCATTGGCGACGGCGCGGTGCATCTGCAGCGTCTCGAAGCGTTCGCGCTTGAGGCGGGCCTCCATGTCCATCGCCCAGTGCCAGCACAGGCCACGCGGCTTCACGCCCATGTTCACCTTGGTGTTGTGCATGAGCGGGCGGTCGGTGATCTGGTATTCCTGCGACAGCTCATAGGGGTATTCATAAGCGATCCGGGCGGCGCGCTGCGCTTCTTCGGGGTCCACATCCGGGCCGAGCGAGCGGATTTCATGGGCAAGTTCGGCGACCTCCTGATCGGTCGGCACGGCCGGGCCGTATCCGCCAACGGAACAGGCCGCGAGGGTCATAACGGCGAGAAGCGAAAGAAGACGTAAGCAGATCTGCATGAACCAAGCCCGGATTGTGAAACAAAAACCGAGCGCAGAGCTAGCCGCTGCGCCCGCTCTTGTCGAGATAGCCCGGCGCGCACACACGCGGATGTGACGAGAAGGAAACAGCGCGGCGGTTGCGAACCGCCCATGACCCGGCGCTCAGGCGACCAGGGCTTCGGCTTTCTTGAGATCGACGCTGACCAGTTGGCTGACGCCCTGTTCGGCCATGGTGACGCCGAAGAGGCGGTCCATGCGGCTCATGGTGACGGCGTGGTGGGTGATGATCAGGAAGCGGGTTTCGGTGCGGCGGCACATTTCATCGAGCAGGTCGCAGAACCGGCCCACATTGGCATCGTCAAGCGGCGCGTCGACCTCGTCGAGCACGCAGATCGGGGCGGGATTGGCCAGGAACACCGCGAAGATCAGCGCCAGCGCGGTCAGGGTCTGTTCCCCCCCGGACAAAAGCGAGAGCGTCGCCAGTTTCTTGCCCGGCGGCTGGCACATGATCTCGAGCCCCGCATCCAGCGGATCGTCGCTTTCGACCATCACCAGATTGGCGTCGCCGCCGCCGAAGAGATGCTTGAACAGCATGGTGAAATTCGAATTCACCTGCTCGAATGCGGTCAACAGCCGTTCGCGCCCCTCGCGGTTGAGGCTGGCGATCCCGTTGCGCAATTCGCGGATCGCCTGTTCCAGATCCTCTTTCTCGGTGGCGAGGTTGTCATGTTCCTCCTGCACCTCGCGGGCGTCCTCTTCGGCGCGCAGGTTCACCGCGCCCAGCGCGTCGCGCTGACGTTTGAGGCGGTTCACATCGGCCTCGATGGTTTCCGAAGGCGGCATCTTTTCGGGATCGGCGGAAAGCTGTTCAAGCAGCTCTTCGGGGGTCGTGTCCTGTTCCTCGGCGATGCGTTCGGCGGCATAGGCGCGCGCGTCGCGCGCCGCATCGGTGCGCGCTTCGGAGCGGGCGCGGGCCTCGCGGGCCTCGGAGGCGACGCGCTCGCTGTCGCGCTCGGCGACAACGGCCTCGCGCAGGGCGCCTTCGGCGGCTGAGAGCGCATCGGCGGCGTCGGCGCGCCGGGCAGAGGCGCGGTCGATCTCGCTGCCCAGTTCGGCACGCTTGGCGGCGATGTCCTCGGGCGCGGCGGAAGCTTCGGCCAGTTCGGCCTCGGAGGCCGCCTTGCGCTCGGCGAGTTCGGCGCTGCGCTTTTCGGCCGTTTCAAGACGATGCCGCCAGCCGCTGATTTCCTTGGTCACTTCCTGCGCGCGCCGGGTGCGGGCCTCGCCTTCGCGGCGCAGTTCATCATGGTTGGAGCGGCGCGCCATCATCGTCATGCGCGCGGCCTCGACCGTCATCTTGACGTCCTCCACCCCGGCGCGGGCGGAGTCGAGATCGCCCAGCTCGCCCAGCCCCTGTTCGGCCTCGGCCAGTTGGGTGCGCGCGGCCAGCGCCTCTTCCTCGTGGCGGGTGACAGCGAGGCCCATGGATTCAAGCTTGGACTGGGCAAGGTTGCGGTCGGCCTCGGCGCGGCTGAGGGCACGGTTGGCCTGATTGAGTTCGCCGTCGGCGGTGCGGCGATCCTCGCGGGCCTGCTTGTCGACCTCGATCAACTCGGCCAGCTTGGCGCGCAGCGTGTCATGCGCGGCCACGGCACCTTCGGCACGGGCGGTGGCATGGGCAAGCTGCTGCTTGAGTTCCTCGAGCCGGTTGAGCTGCTGGAGGCGCAGCGCGGCGGCGGAGGGCGCATCCTCGGCCCAGGCGCGATAGCCGTCCCAGCGCCACAGATCGCCTTCGGTCGTGACCAGTCGCTGACCGGGTTTGAGAAGCGGTTGCAGGCGCGGGCCGTCATCGGGATCAATCAGGCCGATCTGGGACATGCGCCGCGCCAGCACCTCGGGGATGGTGACATGGGCCGACAGGGCGCTGACGCCTTCGGGCAGGGTCTGGGACGAGCCATAGCCGGGCAGAAGCGCCCAGCCCGTCGGCCCGTCGGCATCGACCTGCGGCGCGCGCAGATCATCGGCCAGCGCGGCGCCAAGCGCCTTTTCATAGCCCGGCGCGACCTGCAACAGATCAAGGATCTGCCCGCCTTCGGCGGTGTCGCGCTCGACCAGCCGCGCCAGCGCAGACACTTCGGCGGAAAGCGCGTTCACCTCGCCTTCGGCCTCGGAGCGCTGCGCGCGGGCGGTGGCCTCGCGGGTCTGGGTCTCGGCGCGGGCCTCGTCGGCGGCGTTGAGCGCGTCTTCGGCCTGCTGGGCCTTTTGGACGGCAGCGGTTTCGGCGGCTTGCGCGGCCTCGTAATCATGGCCCGCACGCGACAGCGCCTCGCGGGCGGTGGCGGCGGACTCGCGCGCACGGGCGGCTTCGGATTCGCTTTTCTCGAGGGTCTTGCGGCTGTCTTCCAGGAAGCGCTGCGCCGATTGGTGGCGCGCGGCGAGGCGGGCCACGTCCTCGGTCAGCTGACTGAGCTGGGTTTCGCGGTCTTGCAGGACCTGCGCGGCCTCATGCGAGTCGGCGGCGGCATCGGCCAGCTTGGCGTCATGGCCCTCGCTGGCGCGGGCCAGTTCGCGGGCCTCCCATTCCAGCCGCTCGATGGTTTCGCCGGCGTCGCGGTTGAGCCCGGATTCACGCTCGATATCACGCGAAAGCTGTTCGATCCGCCCTTCAAGCGTTTCGATCCGGGCACGGGCGTTCTGTTCCTGCTCCTTGAGGCTGTCGCGCTGCACTTCGAGCCGTTGCAGGATGGCGGCGGCGATGGCCTCTTCCTCGCGCAGGGGCGGGAGGGCCTCTTCGGCCTTGGCGCGGGCCTTGGAGGACTCGCGCGCGGCGGATTCGGCGCGGGCGGCGGCGGCGGTGCGTTCGCGCAGATCGTCCTCGGCGCGGGCGCGGGCCTCGTCGGCCTCTTTCCAGCGGCGATACAGCAGCAGCCCTTCGGCCTGGCGCAAGTCTTCGCCGATGGCGCGGTAGCGGGCGGCCTGTTTGGCCTGCCGGGCCAGTTGCGCCAGTTGCCCGGCCAGCTGTTCGATCACGTCATCGACGCGCGCAAGGTTCTGTTCGGCACCCTTGAGTTTCAGTTCGGCCTCGTGGCGGCGCTGATAGAGGCCCGAAATCCCGGCGGCCTCTTCGAGGATGCGGCGGCGGGCCTTGGGCTTGGCGTTGATGAGTTCGGAAATCTGCCCCTGGCGCACCAGCGCGGGAGAATGCGCGCCGGTCGAGGCATCCGCGAAGAGCATCTGCACGTCGCGCGCGCGCACGTCCTTGCCCGCGGCCTTGTAGGCCGAGCCGACATCGCGGGTGATGCGGCGCACGATCTCGAGATGGTCGGAATCGTTGAACCCGGCGGGCGCAAGGCGGTCGCTGTTGTCGATATGGATCGAGACTTCGGCGAAGTTGCGCGCCGGGCGGGTGGCGGCCCCGGCGAAGATCACGTCCTCCATGCCGCCACCGCGCATCGCCGTGGGGCGGTTTTCGCCCATCACCCAGCGCAGCGCCTCGAGCAGGTTCGACTTGCCACAGCCATTCGGCCCCACCACCCCGGTCAGACCATGCTTGATATGCAGGTCGGTCGGGTCGACGAAGCTTTTGAAGCCGGTCAGTCTGAGCTTGGTGAACTGCAAGGGCACCTCGGGCGCGTGATTCCGGTATGACGGGAAATGTGGGGCGTGCATGGGCGCGCTGTCAACGCCAAACCCCAGCATATGGGCCATTGGGGGCAGTTATCCACAAGATATATGCGCAACCGGCGGAAAATGGCGCGGATAGGCGCGGCTGGCGCGCATCAGTTCATCCTTGACGCAGCCCCTGTGCCGGAGTCATACCAAAGGAGCAAAGGTTCCCTTCAGGGCGCAAAGCGTCTATCGGGATAATTAGGGAATGACGTGACGGCGGACCCAATCAGGGCGCCCAATCGTCAGCCGCCCCCGCGACTGTAAGCGGAGAGCCCCTGCCATCATGCCACCGGCCAAGACACCGGGAAGGCGGCAGTTCAGGCAACGACCCGCGAGCCAGGAAACCAGCCCTTGCCTGATGAAACCCAACGCCTCGGGTGAGAGGCTATAAGGAGTGACCACCATGAGCACATTGGCTCAATCCGCCGTCGCAACCACGGTACTTCCCTTCGTCGCCGCCATGCTGATCGGGCTTGGCATCGTCACGCTTGCCGGCCATGTGCAGGCCGCCGCGCTGCATGATGCCGCCCATGACGTGCGCCACGCCACCGGCTTTCCCTGTCACTGAACCATGTTTCAGAAAATTGTGACCAGCGCGTTGTTCGCTGGGTTCTGCGCGGGGCTGATCGCCGCCGCGTTGCAGATCGCATTCGTGCAGCCGGTGCTGCTGCATGCAGAGCTTTATGAAGGCGGGGAGCTGGCGCATTTCGCAACGCCGCCTGCCAGCGCGACTCCCGAATTGCCGGGGTTCGATCCGGTGCGCGACGGGCTGAGCATCCTGTTTTCGGCGCTGATCTATGTGGGCTACGGGATGATGCTTGTGGCATGCATGGCCTTTGCCGCCACGCGCGGCGCGGTGATCGACGCGCGGCGCGGGATCGTCTGGGGCATCGCGGGTTTCGTGGCGGTGCATTTCGCGCCCGCCGTTTCGCTGCCCCCCGAAGTGCCGGGCGTGGCCGCCGCCGATATCGCTGCGCGCCAGGTCTGGTGGTGGGGCACGGTCGCGGCCAGCGCCACGGCACTGGCGCTGATCGGGTTCGGCAAGGGCTGGGCCGCATGGGGCACCGCGATCCTGTTGTTGCTGGCGCCGCATGTGATCGGCGCGCCGCATCCGGACGCCTTTGCCGGGCCGGTCCCGCCCGAGATCGCGGCGCTGTTCGCGGCGCGCGCGCTTGGCACCGGGCTGGCGGCGTGGTCCATTCTGGGCCTGCTGGCCGGGTATTTCTGGCAACGCGAATCGGCCATGGCCTGAGACGCGATACGGTCCGGCGGCCCAACACCTGCCGCCGGACCCCAAGTAGGAGTAACGAGAATGCCCAGAACCTTCATCTTTCTGTTGATCGGGCTGTTTTTCGGCACCGGTTTCGGCTTTTTGCTTGCGGCCACCTCGGGCGCTGAACTGGAGGGGCACGATCATGGTGCCGACAGCGCGGTGCATGACCACAGCGCCCATGAGCATGAGAGCGCCGGCGGCCATGACCACGACGCCCTGACCGAGGCCGGGGCGCCGGCCCCGACACTGGCCCTGAACATCCATCCCGACGGGCCGCAAAGCCGCAATCTGGAACTGATGGTCGAAAATTTCACCTTTGACCCCAAGGGAGTGAACGGCCCGCATGTGCCCGGCCACGGCCATGCGCATGTCTATCTGAACGGCGTCAAGCTGGCGCGCGCCTATGGGCGCTGGCAACAGCTTTATGCCCTGCCCAAGGGGCGCCACATGCTGCGCGTGACCCTGAATGCCAACGATCACTCGCAACTGGCCGTGGATGGCGAACCGATCGCCGCCGAAATGGAACTGGTGATCGAATGACCCGCGCTTACGCAGGCACCCGCCCCACAAGGCAGAAGCGCAGACGCCCCGCGCCGCGGGCATCCTCGATCCAGCCATCGGGGCTGGCGGCATATAGCGCGGCAAAGGCCAGCATGTCGTCAAGGTCGCGCGCGGGGTCGATCCCGGCGAAGAGATATGTCGCCTTGCCCGGCGCGCTGAACGCCAGCGACAGGGGCTGCGCGCACATCGAAAGGCAGGGATGTTCCTGCACATCCGTGCCCGCCCCGAGCGCCGCGCGCAGCCGCGCCGCAAAGCCGCTGCCATCAAGCGCGCCCTCGCCCGTTTCACAGGTCGAGCATATGACGATGCGATCCATGGCCCCGGCCCTCCTCTGCGCGATCCGGTCAAGCCAGATCCGCCTAGGGCAGCGCCGCGCCGCTGGCAAGCCCCGCAAACACCGCCCCGCACATTCCAACGCCATTCCCCGAAAGAAGGAGGCAGCCTGATGCCAGCCAAGATCCCCACAACCGTCGTCACCGGATTTCTGGGCGCCGGAAAGACCACGCTGATCCGGCACATGCTGGAACATGCCAACGGCAAGCGCATCGCGCTGATCATCAACGAATTCGGTGATCTTGGCGTGGATGGCGGCATCCTGAAGGGCTGCGGCATCGAGGGCTGCGCCGATGACGACGTGATGGAATTGAGCAATGGCTGCATCTGCTGCACCGTGGCCGAGGATTTCATCCCCACCCTGCAAAAGCTGCTGGAACGCGACGCGCCGCCCGATCATATCGTGATCGAAACCAGCGGCCTTGCCCTGCCTCAACCCTTGGTGCGGGCGTTCAACTGGCCCGAGATTTCCACCCGCGTCACGGTGGACGGGGTGGTCACGGTGGTGGATGGCAAGGCGGTGGCCGAAGGCCGGTTCGCCCATGACGTGGCGGCCGTGGACGCCCAGCGCGCGCTGGACGAGAACCTTGACCATGAAACGCCGCTTTCGGAACTTTTCGCCGACCAGATGGCCTGCGCCGACATGATCGTCGTCAACAAGGCCGATTTGCTGGACGAGACCGAGGCAGAAAGCCTGACCGACAGGCTGCGAGAAGAAAGCCGCGACGGCGTGCAGGTGATCAAGGCCACGATGGGGGCGCTGCCGGTGGATGTGCTGCTGGGTCAGGGTATCGGCGCCGAGGGCGACATGGCGGCGCGCCACGAAATCCATCACCATCATCACCATGATGACGAGGAGGGTGATGACCACGACCACCATCATCACCACGATCACGATCATGATGATTTTGAGTCCTTCGTCGTGACGCGCCCCGAAATCAGCGACCCCGTGCGCTTTGCCCAAGAGGTGGCCGAGGTGATCCGCGCGCATGACATATTGCGGCTCAAGGGGTTCGTGGCGGTGACGGGCAAGCCCATGCGCATGACGGTTCAGGCGGTGGGGCCAAGGGTGGACAGCTATTTCGACCGCCCCTTCGGCGCCGAGCCGCGCGAAACCCGGCTGGTGGTGATCGGTCAGGCGGGGCTGGATCACGCGGCGATCACGCAAGCATTGTCGCGCCCATGCTGATCGTTGCGCCCGACGATCCCTGCGCCCCCGCGCCGCGCGCCCTGCTGGAAGAAAGCCGCGCGATGCTACTGCACCTGTTTCCCGCCGAGGATTGCTATGGGCTGACGCCCGAGGCGCTGAAAGCGCCGGGCATCGTCTTTTTCACCGCCCGTGACGGCGGCGCGGTGCTAGGCACCGGGGCGCTGGCGGTGCTGGAGGGTTACGGCGAGGTCAAGGCGATGTTCACCGCGCCCCATGCACGGGGCCGGGGCGTGGGGGCTGCGCTGTTGCGCCAGATCGAGGACGAAGCGCGCGCCCGCGCCCTGCCCTGCCTGCGTCTTGAGACCGGCAAGGGGCTGGAGAGCGCGATCCGCCTTTACCAGCGCCACGGCTTTGAGCGGCGCGGGATTTTCGGCGATTACCAACCCAACGAGACCAGCGTTTTCATGGAAAAGCCGCTGGATCAGTCAGGCGCCGCGCGCGCCATTTGAAAGGCCAGGCAACATGCATCTTCTTGCCGCGACCCCCGGTTCCATCGACGACGGGCTGGAGCCCGTCGATCCCGGCCAGACCCCGGCGGATGTGGTCGTGATCTCGGCCGCGGATACGGAACTGGCCGCGCTGAGCGCCGCGCGCGGCGAAATGGACGCGCCGCCATCGCTGCGCCTGACAAGCCTTCTTTACCTGCGCCATCCGATGTCGGTGGACATGCATCTGGATGCCTGCGCGACGCGCTCAAAGCTGGTGATCGCGCGGGTGCTGGGCGGTGTCGGATATTGGAAATACGGCGCCGAGCAATATGCCGCTTGCTGTGTCGAGGCGGGCGTGAAGCTGGCGCTGCTGCCCGGTGACGACAAGCCAGATGCCGAATTGCGTGGGCTGTCCACGGTGGGGGATGCGGATTACGACGCGCTCTGGTCTTACCTTGTCGAAGGCGGGCCGCAGAACGCCGCGAATTTCCTCGCCTATGCGCGCGCCATGCTGGAGGGCGGCGTGCGCCCCCCTGCCGCCAGCCCGCTGTTGCGCGCGGGTGTCTATTGGCCCGGCGCCGGGGTTGCCGACCTGTCGGCGGCCAAGGCGGCCTGGCGCGAGGGCGCGCCGGTGGTGCCGCTCATTTTTTATCGTGCGCTGCTTGAGGGGGCGGGGCTCAATCCGATCAACCGCTTGGTGAAATCGCTTTTGCGCGCCGGGATGGCGCCGCTGCCGGTTTTCGTGGCCTCGCTGAAGGATCCGGTGTCGGTGGCCACGCTGGAGCATCTTTTCGCCGCCGCGCCGCCCGACGTGATCCTGAACTGCACGTCCTTTGCCGTGGGATCGCCCCATGACGGCGATGACGGCCCGCAAAACCCACTGACCATAGAGGCGGCCAACGGCGCGCCGGTCTTTCAGGTGGTGCTGGCGGGATCGGGCGAAGAGGCGTGGGCGACCGGGCTGAGCGGCCTTTCGGCGCGCGATATCGCCATGAATGTCGCCCTGCCCGAAGTTGACGGCCGCGTGCTGAGCCGGGCGGTCAGTTTCAAGGGCGAGGCGTTTTTTGACGAGGCCACGCAATGTCCGATCGCCGCCTATCGCGCGCAGGGCGACAGGGTGGAATTCGTGGCCGAACTGGCGAAGAACTGGGCCGATCTGCGCGCCACCCAAGCGGGCGCGCGGCGCGTGGCGCTGGTGCTGGCGAACTATCCCAACAAGGATGGGCGGCTGGCCAATGGCGTGGGGCTCGACACACCGGCGGGCACGGTGCATGTGCTGCGCCTGCTGAAAGAGGCCGGCTATCGCGTGCGCGGCGCGCCAGATGACAGCGATGCGCTGATGCAAGCGGTGATGGCAGGGCCGACCAACTGGCTGACCGACCGCGCCGAGCGCAAGGGCGGCGTGCGCCTGTCGCTGGCGGATTACCGCGCAGGATATGCCGAGCTTTCATGGGATCTGCGCGAAGCGATGGAAAACCGCTGGGGCGCGCCCGAGGATGACCCGTTCTTTGTCCGCAACGCGGAAGGGACAGGCGGGGATTTCGCCCTTTCGGTGCTGGAATTCGGCAATGTCGTCGTGGGGGTGCAACCGGCGCGGGGCTATAATATCGACCCGACCGACAGCTATCATTCCCCCGATCTTGTGCCGCCGCATAACTACCTGGCCTTCTATATCTGGCTGCGGCGCAGCTTTGGTGCGCAGGCGGTGGTGCATATGGGCAAGCATGGCAATCTGGAATGGCTGCCGGGCAAGGCGCTGGCGCTGTCGCGGGATTGCTGGCCCGAGGCGGTGCTGGGTCCGATGCCGCATCTTTATCCCTTCATCGTCAACGATCCGGGCGAAGGCACGCAGGCCAAGCGGCGCGCGCAGGCGGTGATCATCGACCACCTGACCCCGCCCCTGACACGCGCCGAGACCTATGGCTCGCTGCGCGACCTCGAGGCGCTGGTGGATGAATATTACGAGGCCGCCGGGGTCGATCCGCGCCGCATCGACCATCTGCGCCGCGAGATCCTGAGCCTCACGGCGGCGACCGGCCTCGACAAGGATGTGGGACTGAGCGGCGAGGACGAGGACACGGACCTTGCGAAGCTCGACGCTTATCTCTGTGAACTCAAGGAGGCGCAGATCCGCGACGGGCTGCATGTGTTCGGCCTCTCACCCGAGGGGCGACAGGCGCGCGACCTTGCCATTGCCCTCCTGCGGGTGCCGCGCGGGCAGGGTAAGGGGGGCGATGCCTCGATCATCCGGGCACTGGCCAGTGATCTGGACCTGGGCTTTGATCCGCTGGATTGCGACATGGCCGCGCCCTGGCAGGGGCCAAAGCCCGAGGTTCTGCAAGAGATCGTGCCGGGTGCCTGGCGCAGCGCGGGCGACAGCGTCGAGCGGCTGGAGGCGCTGGCAGTCGAGATGATCGAGGGCAAGACGCCTCCGCCAGGGGCGGCGAGCCGCGCGGTGATGGAACATGCGGCGGCGTATGTTATGCCGGTGCTGCGTGCCTGCGGCCCTGAGGAGGAGGGCGGGCTGCTCACCGGTCTTTCGGGGCGGTTCGTCCCTCCCGGTCCCTCGGGTGCGCCGACGCGCGGGCGGCTCGATACCTTGCCGACGGGGCGCAACTTCTTCAGCGTGGATGCGCGCGCGGTGCCGACCCCGACCGCATGGGCGCTGGGGTGGAAATCGGCGAACCTGTTGATCGAAAAGCACTTGCAGACCCATGGCGACTGGCCGCGCAGCATGTTGCTGACCGCCTGGGGCACGGCCAACATGCGCACCGGGGGCGATGACATCGCGCAGGCCATGGCGCTGATGGGCGTGAAGCCGCAATGGGATTCCGCCAACCGCCGCGTCACTGGCTTCGAGGTGCTGCCCGAGGGCGTGCTGGGGCGGCCCAGGGTGGACGTGACCTTGCGCATCTCGGGCTTTTTCCGCGACGCCTTTCCGCAATTGATCGCGCTGTTCGACAGCGCCGCGCGGGCGGTGATGGAGATGGACGAGCCCGAGGATATCAACCCCGCCGCCGCGCGCGCCCGAACAGAGGGCGCGGGCGCACGCATCTACGGCGCCAAGCCCGGCGCCTATGGCGCGGGCCTGCAGGCGCTGATCGACGAGCGGCTGTGGAACGACAAGGCCGATCTGGCCGAGGCCTATCTGACATGGGGCAGCTATGCTTACGGCGCCAAGGACGAGGGGCGCCCCGACCGCGAAGGATTCGAAACCCGGCTGAGCCAGACCGAGGCCATCGTGCAGAACCAGGACAACCGCGAGCATGACATCCTGGACAGCGACGACTATTACCAGTTCGAGGGCGGCGCGGCGGCGGCGGTGCAGACGCTTCAGGGCCGCGAGCGGCCGATCTGGCACAATGATCATTCGCGCCCTGAGCGCCCGGTGATCCGAAGCCTCGAGGACGAGATCGGCCGGGTGGTGCGCTCGCGCGTGGTCAATCCCAAATGGATCGAGGGCGTGAAGCGGCATGGCTACAAGGGCGCATTCGAGATCGCGGCGACGGTGGATTACCTTTTTGCGTTCGCCGCCACCACGGGCGCGGTGCGCGACCATCATTTCGATCTGGTCGAGGCGGCCTTCCTGAAGGATGACGACACCCGCGACTTCATCGCAGAACATAACGCCCCCGCCCTGCGCGAAATTGCCGAGCGGCTGGAGGAGGCGATCGAGCGGGGGCTGTGGATGCCGCGTTCGAACACGGCGCGCGCGCGGATCGCGGCGGCGCGGGTCAGTTGAGCGGCGTGCAGGTCATTCTGGCCCGCCCCGCGCCATGGTGTGCGACCTGGCAATCATATTCCAGGGTCTGAGGCACGGACGCGCGCCGCTGTGCGCGCCGCGCATCGCCTTTCCCGCAATCGAGCCGCGCGACGATCACCACCTGATCCCCTTCGAGCCGAGAGATGCGACAACCGCTGACCTGTTCGATGGCGGTCGCGGCGCGCTGTTGGACCGATCTGCGCCCCGGCGCCCATTCGGAATTGACGCGGATCGCCTGCGCGCGCCGCGCCTGGGTATCGACACGCACATCGAAGGTGCTTTTGCCGATGCTGACGCGCTGCGGATCGAGCCCGCGAAAGCCGGGGCCGGGCGTGTTGCACCCGGCCAACAAAAGCAGCGCGGCGACAAGGTGCAGTAAATGGAGCGGTGTGCGGGTCATGCCCCAGCCTGCCCTGCACTTGGTTAACAAATCCTTTCCAACCGCACATGCCGGCAGCGACACTCTGCCCCAGACACATTCCGTTTTCGGAATGTTATGAATCCTCAAAGCCGAAATGTGATCATTGGGAGTAACAATATGTCCAGCCCTGCCGCGCGTCCTGCCGACAGCTATACGCCGCTCTATTTCCTCGCCTCGCTGGGGGCCGGGGGTCTGACGGTGACCTTTTTCATGTATCTGATGTTCTGGCTGCCCCATCCGGGCCGCCCCGTGCCGGTATTCGAGGATGTGGCGGCGGGGCTTGCCACGGGCGGCGTCGCGCTCAGGTTTGCGATCATGGTGGCCCTGATCGGGATCGCCGCCATGGCGTTTCTAAACATCAAGTCGCTGGTCTGGAATATCGCCGCGCTGCGCCGCTTCCAGCAAAGCGAAGCCTATAGCGAACTGCGCCGCACCAATGGCGAGACCGCGCTTCTGGCGGCGCCGCTGGCGGCGGCGATGACGGTCAATGTGGGCTTCATCCTGGGGCTGGTTTTCGTGCCGGGGCTGTGGGGGATTGTCGAATACCTGTTTCCCATGGCGCTGGTCGCGTTCCTCTTGATCGGGATCTGGGCGTTCCGGTTGCTGGGGCATTTCCTGGGGCGGGTGCTGAGCGAGGGCGGCGTCTATGACATGACCGCGCATAATTCCTTCGCGCAGCTTCTGCCCGCCTTCGCCATCGCCATGGTCGGGGTCGGGCTGGCCGCCCCGGCAGCGATGAGCACCGGCACGGTGACAGTGGGCGCAAGCCTTGTGCTGAGCACGTTTTTCGGTGTCACCGCGATCATCTACACGCTGTTCGCTGCGATCACCGGGATGAATTCGATGCTGCATCACGGCACCGCCAGTGAATCAGCGCCGACCCTGATGGTGGTGGTGCCCATCGTGACGGTGCTGGGCATCATGTTCATGCGTCAGGATCACGGGTTGCATGTGACCTTCGATGTGCATGGCGGCGCGGGTGAGACGCTGATTTTCCTGTCGCGCCTGATCGCCATCGAGCTGCTGTTCCTGGCGCTGGGCCTTCTGGTGCTGAAGCGGCAGGGTTACTGGCGCACCTACATCAGCGGCGAGCGCGCCTCGGCCGGATCCTATACGCTGATCTGTCCGGGCGTGGCCTTTGCGGTGCTGATGCATTTCTTCGTCAACAAGGGGCTGGTCGGGGCCGGTGTCATCGCCAAGTTCGGCCTGCCCTATTGGGGGCTGACATCAATCGCCCTGCTGGCGCAATTCGCCATGATCGCGCTGGTGCTGCGCCTCAATCGCAAGCATTTCTCGCCGCGCGGCTCCACCCCCGGTCAGCCGGTCGGCGCCGCCTGAGCGCGCAAAATCCGACCAACTGACATGAAGGGCCGCGCCGGCAATGCGCGGCCCTTTTGCCTGCGGCGCGCGCGGCGTATGATCGGCGCGGGACCGCAAGGGGGAGGCGCGTCATGATCCTGAACATCGCCGTCATTCTGGGCTTTCAACTGGCCGGAGAGGTGATCGCGCGCGCACTGGCCCTGCCGGTGCCGGGTCCGGTGATCGGCATGGCGCTGCTGCTGGGCGCTTTCCTGCTCCGGCCCGCATTGGCCGAGCGCGTCCTGCCCACCGCGAGGGGAATCCTGCAGCATCTGTCGCTCTTGTTCGTGCCCGCGGGCGTGGGTGTGATCAGCCATGCCGAAGCACTGGGGCAATCCGGGCCGGCCCTGCTGCTGGCGCTGGTCGCCAGCACGGTGCTGGCGCTGGCGGCGGGGGCGCTGACCTTCGTGGCGCTGGCCAGGCTGACCGGAAATGACGGGGAGGGCAGCGCATGACCGAATTGCCGGAAATCTGGTCTTACCTGCGCGAGGGGCCGCTCTTGTGGCTGACCGCGACGCTGGTCGCCTACCTGATCGGCGATGCGGCCTATCGCCTGAGCCGCGATAACCCGCTGGTCAATCCGGTGCTGGTGGCGATGCTGCTGCTGGCCGCCCTGCTTTGGGTGACAAGCACCCCTTATGGCACCTATTTTGAGGGCGCGCAGTTCGTGCATTTCATGCTGGGGCCGGCCACCGTGGCGCTGGCGGGGCCGCTTTACAGCAACCTGCACCATATGCGCCGCACGCTGATCCCGATGGCCGGGGCGCTGCTGGTAGGGTCGGGGACGGCGATCCTGTCGGCGCTCTGGATCGCCGATGCGATGGGCGTCGGGGGTGCGACGCTGGCGTCGCTTGCGCCCAAATCCACCACCGCCCCGGTGGCGATCGGCATCGCCGAGCAACTGGGCGGGCTGCCGACGCTGACCGCGACGCTGGTGATCCTGACGGGTATCATCGGCGCGGTCGTGGTAACGCCGCTGATGAACGCGCTGCGCATCACCGACTGGCGCGCGCGCGGCTTTGCGGTGGGCACGGCGGCGCATGGGATCGGCACCGCGCGGGCGTTTCAGGTCAACCAGACCGCGGGCGCCTTCGCGGGGATCGGCATGGGGTTCAATGCCTTGCTAACCGCCCTCATTGCGCCTTATGTCTTGGCCCTGTTCCAATAGGGAGACACGCGCCAGATGAGTGATGACAGCGACCGCCACGCCACCAAGATGGCCAAGAAAAAGGCCGCCCGCGACAAGATCATGGCCACCAAGACCGATGAAAAGGGCCTGATCATCGTCCATACCGGCAAGGGCAAGGGCAAATCCAGCGCCGGGTTCGGGATGATCTTCCGCTGCATCGCGCATGACATGAAATGCGCCGTGGTGCAGTTCATCAAGGGCGGCATGTCCACCGGCGAGCGCGACCTGATCCTGTCGAAATTCAGCGATACCTGCGCCTTTCACACCATGGGCGAGGGGTTCACATGGGAGACCCAGGACCGCGACCGCGACATAGAGATGGCGCAGGCGGCCTGGGAAAAGGCCAAGGCGCTGATCCGAGACGAATCCAACCGGATGATCCTGCTCGACGAGATCAACATCGCGCTGCGCTACGATTACCTTGATATCAATGAGGTGGTGCAGTTCCTGGCCGAGGAAAAGCCGCATATGACCCATGTGGTCCTGACCGGGCGCAACGCCAAGGACGAGCTGATCGAAATCGCCGACCTCGTGACCGAAATGGAGCTGGTCAAGCACCCGTTCCGTTCGGGGATCAAGGCGCAGATCGGGGTGGAGTTCTGAACATGCCCAAGCACCGCGTATTGACCGAATTCGGCCTTGGCACCTCGCTCAGGCGGCAGGACTACACCGAAGCCGCGACCCGTGCCGTCAAGGATGCGCTGTGGCGCAACTCGATCAACATGGCCGAGCTGTTCGGCTTCGACAAGTCGGCGATGATAATCGACGTGGAGATCGCCGTGCAGGCCCCCGAAGCGGTGGATTGCGCGGCGGTGGCCGGGGTCTTTCCCTATGGCCAGGTCAGCGTCACTGCGCATCACGGCGGGCTGGATATCGCGCGCCCCGAGGGGACGGGCAACCCCACGGTGATGGCCAACGCGGCGATTTCCGTCAGTTTCGAGATGGAGCAAGCCAATGGGTGAACAGCGCATCATCATCGAAATGGGTATGGGCAACGACCTGCATGGCATGGATTACCAGAAGGCCGCGCGCCGCGCGATCGAGGACGCGATGCGGCGCTCGACCCTGCCGATCTTTGGCGCTCTGGGCGTCGATCACAAGGAGATGCGCGTGCAGGTCACGGTAGGCGTGCAGGCGCCCGATGCGCTTGACACCGCCGCATTGGCCGAGGCCCTGCCGCGCGGGCGCGCCGAGGTGCGCGCTGTTGCCGGCGGCCAGAATGTGAGCGACCCGGCCAGCGGCGAAACCCAGGTTGTCGCCACCGCCGCGATCGAGGCCTTTCTGCCGCGCCAGTCCGGGCGCTGGCGCCTGTCGGAAAGCTGACCAAAGGGGCGCTTGCCGCTGTGGCGCGGCGGTCATATGATCTGACCAGTTCACGCAGGATCCTGCCATGCCATTTGAAAGAGTGACCCCCGAAAAGCTGTCGACCGCCGTCACGCGACAGGTCGAGAAGCTGATTCTGCGCGGCATCCTGCGCCCCGGCGAGCGCCTGCCATCCGAGCGCGAACTGGCGGACCGGCTGGGCGTGTCGCGCCCCTCGCTGCGCGAGGCGGTGGCCGAATTGCAGGACAAGGGCCTTCTCAGCACGCGGGCGGGCGCGGGGATCTTCGTGGCCGATGTTCTGGGCAGCGCCTTTTCGCCCGCGCTGATCCGGCTTTTTGCCGATCACAACGAGGCGGTTTTCGACTATATCGCCTTTCGCCGCGATCTTGAGGGGCTGGCAGCGGAACGCGCCGCGCGGCTGGCCTCGGACACCGATCTTCAGGTCATCCAGGCCGTATTCGACAAGATGGAAGCCGCCCATGAAAAGCCCAACCCGCAGGACGAGGCGCGCCTTGATGCGGAATTCCACATGGGCATCATCGAGGCCAGCCATAATGTGGTGATGCTGCACATGATGCGTTCGATGTTCCAGCTCTTGCAGGAAGGCGTGTTCTACAACCGGCAAATCATGTTCAAGCAGCGCACCACGCGCGGCGCGCTTCTGGACCAGCACCGCGCCATCAACATCGCCCTTCAGGCCCGCGACGCCGAAGGCGCGCGCGCAGCCGTCACGGCGCATCTGAACTATGTCGAGACATCGCTGAACGACCAAAAGAAAGCCGAGCGCAACGAGGCCATCGCCCGCCAGCGTTTCGACCACGAAAAGTCGCGCTGACCCCGCTTTCCCACACCCTTTCAAATGGATGCAAAAACGCGCCGCAATGATGCGCGCGCGGCCTTGCCAGGGCCAAGGCCTTGGGATTGCAATTATTTTTTCGCCTTAATTTTACCATTTGATAAAAAATAGAATCGTGGAATACTGAACCCCGCAATGACAAATTCTGGAGGCCCCCGTGAGTGAGACCGCATTGACCCCAGGCATCGTCGCCGGACGGCTTGACGCCCCGGCCTATGACGAGAACTTCGGTGATCTGCATCCGCGCCTGGACGAGCACGAGGCGCTTGTCGCCGCCGATCGCTGCTATTTCTGCCATGACGCGCCCTGCATCACAGCCTGCCCGACCGCGATAGACATTCCGCTGTTCATCCGCCAGATCGCCACCGGCACGCCCGAGGCGGCGGCCGAGACGATCCTTGAGCAGAACATTCTGGGCGGAATGTGCGCCCGCGTCTGCCCCACCGAAACGCTGTGCGAAGAAGCCTGCGTGCGCGAGGCCGCCGAGGGCAAGCCGGTGTTGATCGGACAATTGCAACGCTATGCCACCGACACGCTGATGGACGCGGGCACGCATCCCTTCAGCCGCGCGGCGCCCACCGGCAAGCACGTCGCCGTGGTCGGCGCCGGGCCTGCCGGGCTGGCCTGTGCGCATCGCCTGGCGATGAAGGGCCACGAGGTGACGATTTTCGATGGCCACGACAAGCCTGGCGGGCTGAACGAATACGGCATCGCCGCTTACAAGGCGGTGGACAGCTTTGCCGAGCGCGAGGTCGACTGGCTGCTCAAGATCGGCGGCATCAGCATCGAGACCGGCAAGCGGCTGGGCCGCGAGATGACGCTGGCCGAGCTGGCGGGCGCTCATGACGCGGTGTTCCTTGGCATCGGGCTTGGCGGCGTGAACGCGCTTTCGATGGACGGCGAGGACAAGGACGGCATCCGTGATGCGGTCGATTTCATCGCCGAGCTGCGCCAGGCCAGCGACCTCAAGGCGCTGCCCATCGGGCGCGACGTGGTGGTGATCGGTGGCGGCATGACGGCGGTGGACGCCGCGGTGCAGGCCAAGCTGCTGGGCGCCCTGAACGTGAGCCTGGTTTACCGGCGGGGCCGCGAGCGGATGAACGCCAGCGCCTATGAACAGGATCTGGCCGCATCCAAGGGCGTGCGCATCATCACCAACGCGCAACCCGTGGCGATCCACGGCAATGGCGCGGTGCGCGAGGTCGAGTTCGAATATACCGACGACAGCCTCACGCCCACCGGCCAGACCTTCCGGCTGGCCGCTGACCAGGTGTTCAAGGCCATCGGCCAGACGCTGGACGCCGCCTCCGCCCTGCCCGCCCTCGAGGGGCGCAAGATCCGCGTCACCGGCGCCGGGCGCACCGAGAGCAACGGCATCTGGGCCGGGGGCGATTGCGCCACGGGGGGCGATGACCTGACGGTGACCGCCGTCGCCGAGGGCCGCGACGCGGCCGAAGACATCCACGCCAGCCTGATAGGCTGAGCGCGCCAGCACGCAAGGAGATCAGCGACATGGCCAATCTCGAAACGAACTTCATCGGTATCAGATCGCCCAACCCGTTCTGGCTGGCCTCGGCGCCGCCGACGGACAAGGAATACAACGTCCGCCGCGCCTTCGAGGCAGGCTGGGGCGGCGTGGTCTGGAAGACGCTGGGCGAGGAAGGCCCGCCCGTGGTCAATGTGAACGGGCCGCGTTATGGCGCGATCTGGGGCGCCGACCGGCGGCTTCTGGGGCTCAACAATATCGAGTTGATCACCGACCGCCCGCTGCAGACCAATCTTGACGAGATGACCCGCGTCAAGCGCGACTATCCCGACCACGCGCTGATCGCCAGCCTGATGGTGCCGGTCAACGAGGATAGCTGGAAATCCATTCTGGCCCGCGTGATCGAGACCGGCTGCGACGGTGTCGAGCTGAATTTCGGCTGCCCGCATGGCATGAGCGAACGCGGCATGGGCAGTGCCGTCGGGCAGGTGCCCGAATATGTCCAGCAGGTCACCGAATGGTGCAAGAAACACTCGGATTTGCCGGTGATCGTGAAACTGACGCCCAATATCGCGGATATCCGCAAACCGGCGCAAGCGGCCAAGGATGGCGGCGCCGATGCGGTCAGCCTGATCAACACGATCAATTCGATCACCTCGGTCGATCTGGACATGTTCTCGCCCGAGCCGATGATCGACGGCAAGGGCGCGCATGGCGGCTATTGCGGACCGGCGGTGAAACCCATCGCATTGAACATGGTGGCCGAGATTTCACGCTCCCCCGATTTGGCGGGCCTGCCGATCTCGGGGATAGGCGGCGTCACCACATGGCGCGACGCGGCCGAGTTCATCGCCCTTGGCGCGGGCAATGTGCAGGTCTGCACGGCGGCGATGACCTATGGCTTCAAGATCGTGCAGGAGATGATCTCGGGCCTGTCGCAATATCTGGACGAGAAGGGAATGGCCTCGGTCGATGAACTGGTCGGGCGGGCGGTGCCCAATGTGGTGAACTGGCAGGATCTGAACCTCAACTACATCAGCAAGGCGCGGATCGACCAGGATGCCTGCATCAAATGTGGGCGCTGCTATGCGGCCTGCGAGGATACCAGCCACCAGGCGATTTCCATGTCGGAGGACCGCGTCTTCGAAGTGATCGACGCCGAATGCGTCGCCTGCAACCTGTGCGTCAATGTCTGCCCGGTCGAGGGTTGCATCACCATGGAGCGCCTGCCCGCGGGCGAGGTCGATCCGCGCACCGGCACGACGGTCAGCGACGATTACGCCAACTGGACAACGCATCCCAACAACCCGATGCGCTGCGCCGCCGAATAGGGCCATTTGCGCGGCGCGGGGCGGCCCCTCCCCGGCGCTGCGCCGCGCGATGGGCCCGCCCTGCTGCCCGGTTTCCCTATTCGCCGAGGCGTGTGCGGTGCCGGGCGGCGTCATCCTTGCGACCCGCCGCATCCAGCATCTCGATGGTGGCACGCCGCACGCCCGTGGATTCGGGGCGGATATCGAGCGCCGAAAGATAGGCCTCGATCGCGCGTTCGTTCTCGCCCATCACACGCTTGAGATTGGCCAGCATGGTCCAGCTTTGCCAATGGTTGGGGCGCAGCTCCACCACCCGCTCGGCATGGGCCAGCGCCTCGGGCACCTGCCCCTGATCCGCCAGGAACCGCACCAGATGCACGCGGGGCTCGATATTCTCTGGCTGGCTGTCGATCAGCCGGCGCAGGATCGAGATCGCCTGCGCCGGATCGCCGGTGCGGTAAAGCAGCACGGCGACGGCCGTGATCGCCTTGGGGTTCTCGGGTGCGAGTGACAGGGCCTTTCCCGCGATCTGACGCGCCGCAGAAAAATTCTGCTGCGTGACATAGGCCTCAAGCAGCATGAGCCAGGGTTCGTAATGATCGACCTTGCCCTGCACCAGCACCTGATGAAGGTCGCGCGCGGCGGTGACGTTGGCATATGCGCTGTATTCCAGCACCGACATCAGCGCGAGCGCCGCCTTTTCGCCCTCGGGCAGGGGCTGGTCGGGATCGGCGAGCATGATGCGCTCGACCTCGACCCTTTCGCTGGTGATCGGCGCCAGACGTTCGGATTCCGGCCCCGGATCACGGATAATCTTGTGGTCGGTCATGGTCACTTCAACCACGTCCTGCGTGCGCCGTTCGGGCATGTGGCAGGTGGTGCAATCGTCGCTTGCGCCGATCATCGGGTGCGTTGCCCCGGCAGCCGCCATTTCGGGCAGGCCCGCATCATCCGTCTCGTGACAGGCAAGGCAAGCTGTCCGGTAATGCGCGGCCCGTTCCTCGGGTTTGATCTTGACGTGAGGGTCATGGCAGGAGAGGCAACCGAGCTGCCCCTCGCTCTCGATGAAACAGGCGCTTTGTTCCATCCGGTAGGGGTGGTGATTGATCTCGAAGCGGTCGCCATGGGCGATCTGCGCATCCTCGATATCCATCTTGACGATGAAATCTCCAAGCGACTGGCCTGGGCGAAAGGAAAACTCCTCGCGGCCAAGTCGCAGCTGGCCATTGACGGTGGCTGTGGGCTGCATGTGGCAACCATAGCAGATGCTGTAGAGCTCCTCGTTCGCCAGCTTGCCGGGATTGACGATGGCCGAATGCAGCGCGGCAACGTCGGTCTCGCCCGAATAGGCCTTGCTGACATGGTCCGCGCCGGGGCCATGACAGCGCTGGCAACTGATGCCTTCGGGCAGGTCCTCGGGGAACAGCATCGGATGCCCCGCCTTGCCCGCGTTCTCGGAATAGGCGGCGTAGGAATTGTGACAGGCCATGCAGCGTGTCGAGACCGCGCGCATGACGCCCTCATGCTCGGGAAATTCATAGCCGGGTGCCATCGCCCAGTTGCCGCCCTGCGTGTACCAGGACAGCGGCAACTGAAACAGCGCGCCATCCGGGGTCTGGTAGAGATAGATGCGCGAATGGTTGCCCGACCCCAGCACCCAATCCACCTTGACCGAGAAGACATCCATCCGGCTGCCATCACCGGCCAGACCATAGCGCGTGAACCAATATTCGTCGCCGCGCAGCTCCATTTCATAGTAACGCTGGCTCGGTTCATGGAAATAGGGGCTTTGGGCGAAATCCTCGATCACATTGTCGGGCGAGGGGCTGTAAAAGCTGCGTGCCATGCCCATTTCGGCGAAACTCTCGGCCTTGTCGGCGTGGCATTCGGCGCAGACCTGGTCAGGCACATAGCCCGCCGCAGCGCCCTGGCTGACAGGGATGCCCATCTCTTGCAGGATATCGTCCTGTGCGGGCTTGTCGTCTGCCCGCAAAGGCATGGCCGAGATGAGCAGAGCAAAGCAGATCGCAATGCAAGTGGGTAGATGTCTCAAGATGGCGTGTCCGTCCCTTGTTCGCGCGCTTAGCTAACGCGATAGCGCGCGCGAATGAAACTTTGGCGACACGCCGCAAGCACCGAAGCCTTCGCGCCGTGATCTTGCTGCATCAATCCCGGCGTGGCTCCAGCAGCCGTCGGTAAAGCGTGTCGAGAAACGCCTCGGCGGTCTCGAATACGGGCGCATCGCCCATCAGCACCCGCACCTGCGCGTCGAAATCCGCGTAATGCTGGGTCGTCGCCCAGATCGAAAAGATCAGGTGATGCGGATCGACCGGCGCCAGCCTGCCCGCATCGACCCAGCCCTGGATCAGCGCCGCCTTGTCGGCGACCAGTGGGCGCAGCACGGCATCAAGATGCGGCGCGATGCGCGGCGCGCCTTGCAGGATCTCGTTGGCGAACAGGCGGCTTTCGCGGGGAAATTCACGGCTCATTTCCAGCTTGCGATGCACATAGGTCAGGATTTCGGCCAGCGGATCGCCATCGGCATCAACCTTGTGCAGAGGCGCAAGCCAGGCATCCATCAATTGATTGAGCAAGGTGACGTGGATCTCTTCCTTGCCGGTGAAATAGTAAAGGATATTGGGCTTGGAGAGACCCGACGCCTCGGCGATCTGATCGAGCGTCGCGCCGCGATACCCATGCTGCGCAAAGACTTCGAGCGCGGCTTCGAGGATGCGCTTGCGGTTGCGTATCTGGATACGCGTTGGTTTCTTCGCGGGCGTGAGTTCGGTCATGCGGGGCTCCGGGTGCCGGGGTCAGCCCCCAGATTGGGCCATTTTCGCGCCGCGTGGAAGAGCGTTGCGCCCGCTCAGAGCGAGGGAATCGCACCGATGCCGGTCAGGATGATGGTCTTGACCGAGCCCTTGGCTGCCTCCCACTGCGCATCCGAGAGGGGCGCGTTGCCGTTCAGGGTTTCGATCTGGTGGCCGAAATCGGCGTAATGCTGGGTGGTGGCCCAAAGCATGTATAGCAGGTGGCGCGGGTCGACCGGGTTCATCTTGCCCTCGTCGATCCAGCGCTGGATGATCGCCATGCGTCCTTCCGTCCATTCCACAAGGGTGGTTTCAAGATAGTCCTGTATCACCGGAGCGCGATGCATGACCTCGGAGGCCCAGACCTTGGACCCGGCCGGGTGCCGGCGGCTGATTTCCATCTTGGCGTCGATATAGGCGCCGATTCCCTCGACCGGGCCGGGGGCGTTGTCGAAAATGTCGGCGGCCTTGAGCCAATCGTGGAAAATCGTCTGCACCACACGGCGATAGAGCGATTCCTTGGTTGGGAAATAATAATGCAGATTGGCCTTGGGCAACCCCGCCAGATCGGCGATCAACTGCATCGTGGCGCCGCCAAACCCCGCTTCTGCAAAGACTTTTTCCGCTGCCTCAAGAATGAGCTTTTCATTCTCGCGGCGGATGTCTTTCTTGCTGGAGGGTCGGGCGGACGGGGTCATGCCGGGCGGGTTCCAGAAATTTCTTGACCGGTTGGTCAACGTGTGATGCGATCAACCTGACCATATGGTCAGGATAAGACCCTTGGCAAGAGGCCTGCGACAAGGCCCGTATCCAGGATGACACAGGGAGACATGCATCATGGCCGCACCCGGCGAGAACCTCAGGATCAATGGCGACCGGCTGTGGGACAGCCTGATGGAGATGGCCAGGATCGGCCCCGGCGTCGCGGGCGGCAACAACCGCCAGACCCTGACCGATGCCGATGCCGAAGGGCGCGCCCTGTTTCAGGACTGGTGCGTGGCGGCGGGCTGCACGATGGGGCTCGATCAACTGGGCAACATGTTCGCGCGCCGCGAGGGCACCGACCCCGACGCGCTGCCGGTCTATGTGGGCAGTCATCTGGATACCCAGCCAACGGGCGGGAAATATGACGGGGTGCTGGGCGTCCTGAGCGGGCTCGAGATCGTGCGCACGCTCAATGATCTCGGGATCAAGACACGCCACCCGATCGTCGTGACCAACTGGACCAACGAGGAAGGCACGCGCTTTGCCCCGGCGATGCTGGCCTCGGGGGTGTTCGCGGGTATGCATGAGCAGGATTGGGCCGAATCGCGCGAGGATGCCGAAGGGAAACGCTTTGGCGACGAACTGGACCGGATCGGCTGGCGCGGCGAGGAACCCGTCGGCGCGCGCAAGATGCATGCCTTTTTCGAGCTGCATATCGAACAGGGCCCGATCCTCGAGGCCGAGGGCAAGGATGTCGGCGTGGTCACCCATGGCCAGGGGCTGAGCTGGACCCAGGTGACGATCACCGGCAAGGACAGCCACACCGGTTCGACCCCGATGCCGATGCGCCGCAATGCCGGTCTGGCCATGGCGCGGGTGCTGGAAAAGGTCGAGGAGATCGCCTTGAGCCATGCCCCCGACGCGGTGGGCGCGGCAGGCCATATCGACATCTACCCCAATTCCCGCAACGTGATCCCCGGCAAGGCCGTCTTCACCGTCGATTTCCGCTCGCCCAAACTGCCGGTGATCGAGGACATGGTCGCGCGCATGAAAGAGGCCGCAGAGACGATCTGCGCCGATATGGGCTGCGAGGTGGAGTTCGAGAAAGCCGGCGGATTCGACCCGGTTGAATTCGACGCAGGCTGCGTCGAGGCGGTGCGCAATGCCGCCGAGCGGCTTGGCTATTCGCATCGCAACCTGGTGTCGGGCGCAGGGCACGACGCCTGCTGGATCAACCGCGTCGCCCCCACGGCGATGGTGATGTGCCCCTGCGTTGACGGGCTGAGCCATAACGAGGCCGAGGAGATCAGCCAGGACTGGGCGACCGCCGGAGCGGATGTTTTGATGCATGCGGTGGTCGAGACCGCCGGGATCGTGGACTAGGGGGGGCGCTGCCCCCGTCGCCGCAAGCGGCGACTCCCCCGGGATATTTCGAAACAGAAGAAGCGCCGGGGCCGCAAAGAAAGACAGGGAGACATGACATGACCACCAAAGTCATCAAGAACGGCACCGTCTGCACGGCGGACCGCACATGGAAGGCCGATGTTCTGATCGAGGACGAGAAGATCAAGCAGATCGGCGAGGACCTCAAGGGGGATGAATATATCGACGCCGAGGGCGCCTATGTGATCCCCGGCGGGATCGACCCGCATACCCATCTGGAAATGCCCTTCATGGGCACCACCGCAGCCGAGACATTCGAGACCGGCACATGGGCCGCGGCCTGTGGCGGCACGACGATGCTGGTGGATTTCTGCCTGCCCGGGGCGGATGGGTCGATCAAGAACGCGATCAACGAATGGCACCGCAAATCGGCGCCTCAGATCTGCAGCGATATCGGCTATCACATGGCGATCACCGGCTGGAACGAGACCGTCTTCGACGAGATGAAGGATGCCGTCGAGATGGGCGTCAATTCGTTCAAGCATTTCATGGCCTACAAGGGCGCGCTGATGATCGAGGATGACGAGATGTTCGCCAGCTTCAAGCGCTGCAAGGAATTGGGCGCGCTGCCCATGGTCCATGCCGAGAATGGCGACATCGTGGCCGATCTGCAGCAGCAGATGCTGGAACGCGGAATCACCGGCCCGGAGGGACACGCCTATTCGCGCCCCCCCGAAGTCGAGGGCGAGGCGGCCAACCGCGCGATCACCATCGCCGATGCCGCCGGCGTGCCGCTTTATATCGTGCATGTGAGCTGCGAGCAGGCGCATGAAGCGATCCGGCGCGCGCGCCAGAAGGGGATGCGGGTTTATGGCGAACCGCTCATCCAGTTCCTGACGCTTGATGAGAGCGAGTATTTCAACAAGGACTGGGATCACGCCGCGCGCCGCGTCATGAGCCCGCCGTTCCGCTCCAAGGCGCATCAGGACGGGCTTTGGGCCGGACTTCAGGCGGGCAGCCTGCAGGTCGTGGCGACCGATCACGCCGCTTTCTCGACCGAGCAGAAGCGCATGGGGGTGGATGATTTCACCAAGATTCCCAACGGCTCGAACGGGCTTGAGGAGCGCCTTGCCGTGCTCTGGACGCAGGGCGTCGAGACCGGGCGGCTGACACCCAATGAATTCGTCGCCGCGACCTCGACCAATGTTGCCAAGATCCTGAACATCTATCCCAAGAAGGGCGCCATCGTGGAGGGCGCGGATGCCGATATCGTGGTGTGGGATCCCAAGATCAGCAAGACGATCAGCGCGGGCAACCACCACTCGATTCTAGATTACAACGTCTTCGAGGGATTCGAGGTGAGTGCGCAGGCGCGCTACACGATCAGCCGCGGCGAAGTGATCTGGGCCTGGGGACAGAACAGCCAGCCACAGCCTGGTCGCGGCCGCTTCGTGCCACGCCCGGCCTTCCCTTCGGCGCACACGGCGCTGAGCCGCTGGAAGGAGCTGACCTCGCCCAAGCAGATCCATCGCGATCCGATGAATATTCCGGCAGGGATCTGAAAAAAATCACGCCGCGCCCGTCACTTGGCAGGCGCGGCCATTGACAGATGAAAGCCAGCACGGCGCAATGGCGGCGATGCAAGCGGGGGACTATTGATTGACCAGCGACCGAGTGATCAGCGCCCAGGACCTGTCACTGACATTCCAGACCAATGACGGGCCGGTCCATGCGCTCAAGGATGTGACACTGGACGTCGAGAAGGGCGATTTCGTCAGTTTCATCGGCCCCTCGGGCTGTGGCAAGACCACCTTCCTGCGCTGCATGGCGGATCTTGAACATCCCACCGGCGGCAGCATCACCGTCAACGGCGTCAGCGCACAGGAAGCACGCAGGGCGCGCGCCTATGGGTATGTGTTCCAGGCGGCAGGGCTTTATCCCTGGCGCAGCATCGGCGGCAATATCCGCCTGCCGCTTGAGATCATGGGCTACAGCAAATCCGAACAGGACCGGCGGATCCGGGAGGTGCTGGAACTGGTCGACCTGGCCGGGTTCGAGAAGAAATTCCCCTGGCAATTGTCTGGTGGCATGCAGCAACGCGCCAGCATCGCGCGCGCGCTTGCCTTCGATGCCGATATCCTGCTGATGGACGAGCCCTTTGGCGCGCTGGACGAGATCGTGCGCGACCACCTCAACGAGCAGCTTCTGAGCCTGTGGGAAAGAACCCACAAGACGATCTGCTTTGTCACCCATTCGATCCCCGAGGCGGTTTATCTGAGCACAAGGATCGTGGTCATGAGCCCGCGACCGGGCCGCATCACCGACGTGATCGAAAGCCCCCTTCCCCGCGAGCGCCCGCTGGAAATCCGCGATACGCCCGAATTCATCGAAATCGCCCATCGCGTTCGCGACGGGCTGCGCGCGGGGCATGGCGATGAGGTGTGAACCCCACCCCGAACGCGATGCCCCCGCCCCTATGACGGGGCGAGGGACTTTCACCGTTCACGGTCATCGGCTCTCCAGCCTGTACCGTGTCATAAGGAAACCACGTAATCCTTTCATCGTTCTTAAAATACTCAAAAGTCACAGCGAAATTCCGGCGCTGCGATCGAGTATTTCTGGAACAGTGAAGGCAGGGGGGGCATGATGCGCAACCTTGTGCCCGTTCTGACCGTTGTCTGCGCCATCTTCGCGATCTGGTATGCTGCCGCCGTGTGGCTGAATGCGCCCTGGGCCCATAACAAGGCCGAACGGGCCGGGACCACGCTGGAATTCACCGAGCTGGTGGCCGACACCTGGAGCCAGGATAAACCCAAGCTGCCCGCGCCCCATCAGGTGGGCGCCGAAATCTGGAACACGACCGGTGCGATGGTGGCCTCGGGGCGCGGATTTTCCAAGCGCTCGCTGATCTTTCACTCCTGGGTCACGTTCAGCGCCACGGCGCTTGGCTTTGTGCTGGGCACCGGGCTCGGGATCGCGCTGGCGATCGGCATCGTCTATAATCGCACCATGGACATGAGCGTCATGCCCTGGGTCATCGCCAGCCAGACGATCCCGATCCTGGCCATCGCGCCGATGATTATCGTGGTGCTCAATGCGGTGGGCATATCGGGGCTTCTGCCCAAGGCGATGATCTCGATGTATCTGTCGTTCTTCCCGGTCGTGGTGGGCATGGTGAAAGGGCTGCGCAGCCCAGCGCAGATGCAGCTGGACCAGATGCGCACCTGGAACGCCACACCCGCGCAGACCTTCTGGAAGCTGCGGCTGCCCTCCTCGATGCCTTACCTCTTCACCTCGCTCAAGATCGGCATGGCCGCGAGCCTCGTGGGCGCCATCGTCGGCGAATTGCCGACCGGCGCGGTGGCCGGCCTTGGCGCGCGGCTTCTGGCCGGAAGCTATTACGGCCAGACCATCCAGATCTGGAGCGCGCTCATCATGGCCGCGACGCTGGCGGCGGTTCTGGTCGGGCTGATCGGGGTGATCCAGAGGATCGTTCTCAAGCGGATGGGGATGGCGTGATGGGCTGGCTGGCGATTGGATTGGGGGCGTGGCTCGGCGGCTGGTGGCTGAACCATGTGCTGTCGCACCGGCCCGCCACGCGGCTGACGCGTCTGGCGGTGCCGGTGATCTTCGGGCTGAGCATCGTTGTAATCTGGGAATCGCTTGTACGGGGACTCGAGATTTCGCCGGTGCTCTTGCCCCCGCCCACGCAGATCGCCGCGACCTTCGCCGCCAAGACCCACATCCTGTGGGAGGATTTCGTGCAGACCGTCATCAAGGGCGCGCTGACCGGCTATATTCTGGGCTGCGGCGCGGCCTTCCTGATCGCGGTGGCGATCGACCGCTTTCCGTTCCTGCAACGCGGGCTTCTGCCGGTGGGCAATTTCGTGGCCGCGCTGCCGATCATCGGCATGGCGCCGATCCTGGTGATGTGGTTCGGCTTTGACTGGCAATCCAAGGCGGCGGTGGTGGTGGTCATGGTGTTTTTTCCGATGCTGGTGAACACCGTGCAGGGCCTTCAGGACACCAGTGCCATGCAGCGTGATCTCATGCGCACCTACGGCGCGGGCTACTGGACCACGCTGCTCAAGCTGAGGCTGCCGGCGGCCATGCCGTTCATCTTCAACGGGCTCAAGATCGCCTCGACACTGGCCCTGATCGGGGCCATCGTGGCCGAATTCTTCGGCTCGCCCATCAAGGGCATGGGGTTTCGCATCTCCACCTCGGTGGGGCAGCTCGCGCTCGATCTGGTCTGGGCCGAGATCGTCGTCGCCGCGATCGCGGGCTCGGCATTCTACGGCGGGGTTGCCCTGCTGGAGAAAGCGGTGACATTCTGGCACCCATCGCAACGGGGCCGCTCATGAGAAGAACCACAAAAACCAAACACAACACGGGAGAAATGAGATGAAGACATTTGCAACAACCATCGGCCTTGCCGTGGCGGGGCTTTGCGCCGGGATGGCGCAGGCCGCCGACGACCTGACGCTGCAGCTGAAATGGGTCACGCAGGCGCAATTCGCAGGCTATTACGTCGCCCAGGACAAGGGGTTTTACGAAGAAGAAGACCTGAACGTCACGATCAAGCCGGGCGGCCCCGACATCGCCCCGACCCAGGTGATCGCCGGTGGCGGCGCGGATGTGACCGTGGAATGGATGCCCGCGGCACTTTCGGCGCGCGAAAAGGGCCTGCCACTGGTCAATATCGC
>CAZMZS010000018.1:0-10197 GCA_964570675.1 uncultured Roseovarius sp.
CAGCCCCCCGGACCCCCCGAGGTATTTGAGGCCAGATGAAGGGGCGGGCGCCTTCAGATGGCAAGGTTGGGGATGATCTGCTTTTTGCGGCTCATCACGCCGGGGAGCACCACACTGTCGCCTTCGGATGCGGCGCCGAAGGATTTCTCGGCCAGGGTCCGAACCAGATCGTTGGGCACGAGGAGGGTTGCTTCCTCGTTGAGGATATCCACGACGAAGAGAAGCACCTGATCGACGCCGTCTTCTGTGGCGACGCTTTTCATGGCCTCCATCAGGCTGTCCTTGCGAGCGAGCACCATGTCCGGCGCGGTGGTTTCGAGGACGCTGACGCGGAACTTGGTGTCGCCCACGGCATATTCCTTGGAATCCATGCGCAGGAGTTCGGCGTCCGAGAAGGCGCTGACATCGGATTTGGCTGCGAACATCTCGGCGGCGTAATCTCCGATATCGACCTTGAGGTCGGCGGCCAGGCTTTCGGCGGTGGCGCGGTCATGGTCGGTGGTGGTGGGGCTGCGGAATTCCAGCGTGTCGCTGAGAATGCAGGTCAGCGCCGCGCCTTTCATGGCCTTGGGCATTTTCGCCGCGTCGTCGCCCATCAGGTCGACCATGATCGTCGCGGTGCAAGCGAGCGGGCGGATAGTGATGTCGATCGGGCCCTTGGTTTCCAGGCCGCCCACCAGCTTGTGATGGTCGATGATTCCCTGAACGTCGGCCTCGTTGATCTTGCCGGGCAGCTCGGCGGGGTTGTTTGTGTCGACGATCACGCAAGCCTGTCCGGCGTCCACATCGCCGATGATACGCGGCTTGGGCAGATTCCATTTTTCCAGCATGAAGGCTGCTTCGGTGTTGGGTTCGCCCAGCAAGACGGCTTCGGCATCGCCGCCCTTCACTTCCTTGAGATACCAGGCCCAGATAATCGGCGAGCCGGTGGAGTCGGTGTCGGGGGATTTATGGCCGAATACGAGAGTCGTCATTGTCACTGTCCTTACGCGTTGGATCCGATTTGCGCGCCTTATAGGTTCGCGCGGCGCACTTGTCACCCATGCGCGATGCGGCAAGGTTTCCCGCGCTGACGGGGCGCGCGGCTCAGGGGGCGAAGGGCAGCCGCGTGACGCTGTATCCGGCCTGTTCCAGCAGTCGCAGAACACCGGAATCCCCCGGCAGATGCGCCGCACCCACCGCCACGAACAGCCGCTCGCCGGTGGCGCGCGTCAGAAGGTCGATCCAGTCGGCATTGCGCCGGGTCAGCAGCAGTTCCTCGAAGCGCGCGAAATCCTGCGCCGCGCGGTCGCCCCCCGATTCCAGTGACACCTTGCGCGAATAGGCCCATATCAGCGCGATGCGCTGTTCAAGGTAGCGTTGCCGCAAGGTGAAGGCCATGTCGTCCGGATTGCCTGTCCACGCAAAGAACAGCCGGATCATGTCAAGCTGCTCGTCCATCGGGAAACTGTCGAGCATCCCGAGAATCGCGCGGAAATCCTCGAGTGAGCGGTTGGGTGTGCCGAGGCTTGCGGCCGCATCACCGATCAGCTTGTCGATGCCCGCGCCGGTCATCGCGCCGTTGCGCGCCTCGCAGGGGCCGATACCCAGCATCATAGCAGCCCAGACGGGCTTGAACTTGGCGGCGAAGAAGGGCGGGATCGAACGCGCGCGCATCTCTTCGGCGAAAAGCGCCCAGTCGGAATCGCCCAAGAGGTCGGGCAGGGTAGGGCCGTCGGTGATGAACATAAGCGATGGATCATCGGCCAGCGCCGTCTGCATCGCCGCCTGATCGTCGTTGGACACTTCGAGATAGACTACCTGGGACGTTTCGATGAGCGGCAGGAGGTGGTCGAGATGCGCGCGCGTGTCCTCATGGGCGAAATGATAGGTTCCAAAGAGCGTTATCACCTGATCGCCGCGCGTTGCGCGCCACAAGAGTCCCTCGGGGTGGGGCATGGCGGCGGCCTCGGCCTCGAGGGCGGCGCGCTGTGCTGCGGGCAGCGCATTGATGAGGTCGGTGCCGGCACATCCGGCACGGACCGCCAGTGGTTGCAGACTCAGCAGAAGAATGATCAGACCGCGCAACATATGGCTCTCCGCCTCTTGGTTTCGGGCAGGCTAGTGAGGCGACCGGGGCGGCGCAATCAAATGCGCTGCAAAAAATTGCAAAGGACTTGTTGACAGCCCCGCCAGACCTGCCTAGCTATGCGCCGTTAGCACTCGACCAAGGTGAGTGATAACGGGTCCGCGAGGGACCGTCAGGAAGAAACTTTGAGCCAAGGAGCCAAAGACATGGCATTCAAACCGCTGCACGACCGTGTGCTCGTTCGCCGCGTTGAAAGCGACGAAAAAACCGCAGGCGGGCTGATCATCCCCGAAAGCGCCAAGGAAAAACCCCAGCAGGGCGAAGTCGTCTCTGTTGGCGAAGGTAGCCGCAAGGATAGCGGCGAGCTGATCGAAATGTCCGTCAAGGCGGGTGACAAGGTGCTGTTCGGAAAATGGTCCGGCACCGAGATCACGCTCGACGGCGAAGAGCTGCTGATCATGAAGGAAAGCGACATTCTGGGCATCATGGCCTGATCGCTTTTCCACTCAACAGCAACAACCGATAGTCAGGAGAGACAGATATGTCTGCAAAAGACGTCAAATTCGACACCGAGGCCCGGAACAAGATTCTGACGGGCGTCAACGTTCTGGCCAATGCGGTCAAGGTGACGCTGGGCCCCAAGGGCCGCAACGTGGTCCTCGACAAGTCCTTCGGCGCGCCGCGCATCACGAAGGACGGTGTTTCGGTCGCCAAGGAAATCGAACTGGAAGACAAGTTCGAGAACATGGGCGCCCAGATGGTCAAGGAAGTGGCCAGCCGCACCAATGACGAGGCCGGCGACGGCACCACCACCGCGACCGTTCTTGCCCAGGCGATCGTAAAGGAAGGCATGAAGGCGGTGGCCGCCGGCATGAACCCGATGGACCTGCGCCGCGGGATCGACCTTGCCACCGGCAAAGTCGTCGAGGCCATCAAGGCCGCGTCGCGCGAAGTCAAGGACAGCAGCGAAGTCGCCCAGGTCGGCACCATCTCGGCGAATGGCGAAAGCGATATCGGCCAGCAGATCGCCGACGCGATGCAGAAGGTCGGCAATGACGGCGTCATCACCGTCGAGGAAAACCGCGGCCTGGAAACCGAGACCGACGTGGTCGAGGGCATGCAGTTCGACCGTGGGTATCTCAGCCCCTACTTCGTCACCAACTCGGACAAGATGATCGCCGAGATGGAAGACTGCCTGATCCTTCTGCACGAGAAGAAACTGTCGTCGCTTCAGCCGATGGTTCCGCTGCTCGAGCAGGTGATCCAGTCGCAAAAGCCCCTGCTGATCATTGCCGAGGATGTCGAAGGCGAAGCCCTGGCAACCCTCGTGGTGAACAAACTGCGCGGCGGCCTCAAGATCGCTGCCGTCAAGGCGCCCGGCTTCGGCGACCGCCGCAAGTCGATGCTGCAGGACATCGCCATCCTGACCGGCGGTCAGGTTATCAGCGAAGACCTGGGCATGAAGCTCGAGTCGGTCACGATGGACATGCTGGGTTCGGCCAAGAAAGTGTCGATCACCAAGGATGAGACCACCATCGTCGACGGCGCCGGTGAAAAGCCCGAGATCGAAGCACGGGTCAACCAGATCCGTACTCAGATCGAGGAAACCACCAGCGATTACGACCGCGAAAAGCTGCAGGAACGTGTTGCCAAACTGGCTGGCGGCGTTGCTGTTATCCGCGTCGGTGGCATGACCGAAACCGAGGTGAAAGAGCGCAAGGATCGCGTCGACGACGCGCTGAACGCCACACGGGCGGCCGTGCAGGAAGGTATCGTCGTGGGCGGCGGTGTCGCTCTCATCCAGGCGGCCAAGTCGCTTGACGGTGTGACCGGTGTCAACGTGGACCAGAACCGCGGTATCGAGATCGTGCGTCTGGCCCTCGAGGCTCCGCTGCGCCAGATCGCGGAGAACGCCGGTGTGGACGGTTCGGTCGTTGCAGGGAAGATCCGTGAAAGCGACGATCTGAAGTTCGGCTTCAACGCACAGACCGAAGAATATGGCGACATGTTCGCCTATGGCGTGATCGACCCCGCCAAAGTGGTGCGCACCGCGCTTGAGGATGCATCCTCGATCGCCGGCCTGCTGATCACCACCGAAGCCATGGTCGCCGACAAGCCGCAGAAAGAAGGCGCCGGCGGCGGCGCTGGCGGCGGCATGCCCGACATGGGCGGCATGGGCGGCATGATGTAATCAGCCGCGCATTGCGCAAAAAAGCTGGGGCCGTCCTTCTGGGGCGGCCCCTTTTTCATGCCTGCGCAGCTCCCTTTAGAGCGCGAAGGCGATATCCAGCACTTCGAGCTCCACGACCCCGGTGGGCTTGGACCACTCCACCACGTCGCCCACATGCGCCTCGAGCAGTGCGCGCGCCAAAGGCGAATGCGCCGATATCAGCCCCTCTGCGGGTGCCGCCTGATCCTCCCCCACGATGGTATAATCCGCCTCGCCGCGCTCCTCGTCGACGACACGTACCGTTGCGCCGAACTGCACATGGCCGGGCGGGGTCATGTCCTCGGGCGGGGCAATCACGATGGCGGATGCCAGCCGCGCCTCGACATAGCGCAGGTCGCGCTCCGCCACGGCCAGCGGCCATGTTCCGGTCATGTGGTCGCCGTGGCCGCGAAGCCGGGTGATGTCGGCCTCCAGCGCCGCCTTGCGCGCCTGTAACAGCGTCAGCCCCTTGGGGGTGACGTGGTTGGGATGCTGGCTGATGGGAAGATCGGGCAGGCGCTGTGGCGTGCTGCCGTCTTCCTCCTTGGTAAAGGCCTTGTTCATGATCGCGGGTCCATGTTTTCGCCCGATTGTAGCGCACCGCGCGCGAAAACGCGACGTCACGGCGCCGCCTGCCTGCCATGTTTCAGATTGGGGCTGTTGTCGCGCGCCGAATGCCCCTATCTCAAGCGCCATGAATGCGAAAACCTCTGCCCTTACGCTGATGCTTGCGCTTATCACGGCTTTGCCGGCCACCCGCGCGCGGGCTGATTGCGTCGTGCTGCTGCACGGGCTGGCACGCAGCGATGCATCCTTCATAGTGATGGAAGAGGCGCTGCAGGTGCAGGGTTACACCACCTATCGGCCCGATTATCCCTCGACCGAGCTCGACATCGCGGCCCTCTCCGAAGATACGCTGCCCTATGCGGTCAGGGTCTGCGGCGACGCAAAAATCCATTTCGTGACCCATTCCATGGGCGGCATCCTTTTGCGCCACTGGCTGCGCGACAACCGCCCGCAGGACATGGGCCGTGTGGTGATGCTGGGTCCGCCCAATCACGGCTCGGAACTGGTCGATGAGCTTGGCGGGCTTGAACTCTTTGCCTGGCTCAACGGCCCGGCCGGGATGCAGCTCGAGACCGGCGCGGCCAGCTTTGCCGAGGCCCTGCCGCCGGTCGATTTCGAGCTTGGCGTGATTGCCGGAAGCCGCTCGCTCAACCCCTACTTTTCGTCGCTGATCGAGGGGCCGGACGATGGCAAGGTTTCGGTCGCCTCGACCCGGATCGACGACATGGCCGACCACATCACCCTGCCGGTGACCCATACCTTCATGATGAACAATCCGCTGGTGATTGCCGAGGTGCTGGAATTCCTGCGCACCGGGCGCTTTGATGACGAGCTCAGCCTGGGCGATCTGCTGACGGGCGGGAGCGACAGCGAGGACAGCCAATGACTCCGCTGCCCGATTTGCGCCTTGTCGGCGCCGATGTGCTGACCCCCGAGGGTTTTGGCGAACAACCCCTGACGCTAAGCGATGGCCGTGTCGCCGATGGCAGCCCGTCCTGCCGGGAAATCGACCTTGATGGTTTCCTCGTCCTGCCCGGAATCGTCGATATTCATGGCGACGGGTTCGAGCGCCACCTTGCCCCGCGGCGCGGCGCTATGAAGGATCTCGACCAGGGGCTGATCGCTGCTGAGGCCGAACTGGCCGCCAACGGTATCACTACTGCCGTTCTGGCGCAGTTCTACAGCTGGGAAGGCGGGATGCGCGGCGCGGATTTCGCCGCCCGCGTGCTGGGCGCACTCGATCAACTGCGTGGCCGGCTGGTCAGCGACCTGTTGAGCCAACTTCGCTTCGAGATTTGCATGCTCGATGATTATCCCGCGATGCAGCAACTGATCGCGGCTCGTGCCATCCGCTATGTGGTCTTCAACGACCATCTGCCGCATGAGGCGCTGGAAAAGGGCAAACGCCCGCCACGTCTGACCGGGCAGGCGCTCAGGATCGGGCGCAACCCGGAACGCCACCTGGAATACATGCAGGCGCTGCATGCGCGTATGCATGACGTGCCGGCCGCGCTTGATCGGCTCTGCGCCGATCTTGTCGGGCAGGGCGTGTTGCTTGGCAGCCATGACGACCGCAGCGCCGCCGCGCGCGCGGATTGGCGTGGACGCGGGGTGCGCATCTGCGAATTTCCCGAGACCCTCGAGGCGGCCGAGGCCGCGCAAGAAGCCGGGGATCCGGTGATCCTCGGCGCGCCGAACGTAGTGCGCGGCGGGTCTCATAATGGTAATGTTAGCGCTACGGACCTCGTGACGATGGGCTATTGCGACGCGCTGGCTTCGGACTATCATTATCCGTCGTTGCGCCGTGCTGCGCTGCATCTGGCGGATAGCGGTCTGCTTGATCTTGCGGCGGCCTGGGAGCTTGTTTCGTGCGGCCCGGCGCGGGTGTTGGGCTTTGAGGATCGCGGCATCCTCGCACCCGGTCAGCGCGCCGACCTCATGGTGCTGGATGCCCGCACGCGCCAGGTTTGCGCGACGATGGCGGGGGGGCGTATCAGTTACCTGAGCGGTGAGGCAGCCGCGCGGTTCCTGCGATAGTGCGCCCGTCCGGCACCAGCGCAGAGCGGGACGGACGGGAGCCTCCGGCGGGAGTATTTCAAGCAAGATGAAGGGGTTGGCGTGAAGGAATTTGGGATAGGGCTTGGTGTTCTTATCATGCTGGCAATGGGGGCGGCGCTCTATGTGCGCCTGGCGCCCAGCGATCCGGCGCGATGGCACAGCATGCCCGAGATGGTGAGCAATGGCGATTTTCGCGACGGTGCGGCGCGCGTGGTGAAGGCAGGCGAGAACGGGTTGGCGCGGCTCGACCGGATCATCCGCGACACGCCGCGCAGCAGGGTGTTGGCGGGCTCGCCTGATGAGGGGATGATCACCTATGTCAGCCGTTCGAGGATTTTCGGCTTTCCCGATTACACGACGGTGCGCCAGAGGGGCGCGCGCCTGGAGCTTTACGCGCGCCAGCGGTTCGGGCTGTCAGATCTTGGTGTGAACGGCGCGCGACTGAATCGCTGGCTGGAGGCGCTGGCGCAGGGAGGATGACAGGCAGCCCTGGGAAATCTCGCGCCACATGGGCACGTTGAGCGACATCTGGCATTGCGCCATGAAGCTGCGCCCGCCGACATTGAGGCAGATCATCTCGCCCATTTCGACGCGGCTGCCATTGCTGTCGGTGCAATAGCAATCCACCGTCTTGCCACCGATGGTCTGGTCGGCAAGGGCGGGGCTGCCCAGGAGGGCGAGGGTAAGGACGACGCGGCTGATCATTGCCAAAGGATATCACAGGCTTTGGTCTTGACCAAACCCGGACAAAGGGGCAGATGCCGAAACATGGTGCCATTGGACAGATTAAACGAGATCGTGCAGCGTTTCGAGTATCTCGAGGCGCAGATGGCGGTCGGGGGCGGCGATATCGCCCGACTGGGGCGCGAATATGCCGAATTGCGCCCGGTGGTCGAGGAAATCCGCGCCTATCAACAGGTGCTGGCGGATATCGATGCGGCCAAAGCGATGCTGGACGATCCCGAGATGCGTGACTTGGCGCGGGAGGAACTGAGCGATCTGGACGCGCGGCTGCCGGGTCTCGAGGAGCGCTTGCAACTGGCGCTTTTGCCCAAGGACGAGGCCGATGCACGCCCGGCGATCCTTGAGATTCGCCCCGGCACTGGGGGCGAGGAGGCGGCGCTGTTCGCGGGTGATCTGTTGCGCATGTATCAGCGCTATGCCGAGGCGCGGGGCTGGACCTTCGAGATTATCGAACTGAGCGAGACCGAGCTTGGCGGGATCAAGGAAGTGGTCGCGCGGGTGGCGGGTGACCATGTGTTCGCGCGGCTCAAGTTCGAATCCGGGGTGCATCGCGTGCAGCGGGTGCCGGAAACGGAAAGCGGCGGGCGCATCCACACCTCGGCGGCGACGGTGGCGGTGCTGCCCGAGGCCGAGGATGTGGATATCGAGATCGACCCCAATGACCTCAGGATCGACACGATGCGCGCCTCCGGTGCCGGCGGGCAGCATGTGAACACCACGGATTCGGCGGTGCGGATCACGCATGTGCCGACGGGGTTGGTGGTGACCAGCTCCGAGAAATCCCAGCATCGCAACCGCGAGATCGCGATGCAGGTATTGAAGTCGCGGCTATATGACATGGAACGGCGGCGCGCCCTTGAGGCGCGCTCGGCCAGCCGGGCGGCGCAGGTGGGCAGCGGCGACCGCAGTGAGCGCATCCGCACCTATAATTTCCCGCAAGGAAGGATGAGCGATCATCGCATCAACCTGACGCTCTACAAGCTGGACCAGGTCATGCAGGGCGATCTGGACGAGGTGATCGACGCGCTGCGCGCCGATGCGCAGGCGACGCTGCTTGCGGAGATGGAAGGGTGAGCCCATCACGCGGCGTGGCGCAGGCGCTGCGCGGGGCGCGCGCACGGTTGAGCGAGGCCGGGATCGTCAATGCCGAATGGGAAGCGCGGCGCCTGATGGCGGCGAGCCTTGGGGTCGAGCCGGGGCGCATCACTCTGCACTTGCACGACCAGATAAGCGGTGAAGCCGAGGCGAAGCTCGAGGGTTTGGTCAGCGCGCGGGCCGAGCGGCGGCCCCTGGCGCATGTTCTGGGTGGGCGGATGTTTCATGGTCGTTGGTTCATCGTCACGCCGGATGTGTTGGATCCACGGGATGATACCGAGACGCTTGTCGAGGCGGCGCTGGCGACTCCGTTCGCCGATGTTCTGGATCTTGGGACGGGATCGGGCTGCATCCTGTTGAGTTTGCTGGCCGAGCGACCGGGCGCGCGGGGCATGGGCACCGACCTGTCGCAAGCGGCGCTGGAGGTGGCGGCGCGCAATGCAGATACGCTTGGCGTTGCGGGGCGGTGCACGATGCTGCGCTCGGACTGGTTCGACGCCGTTGAGGGGCAGTTCGATCTGATCGTGTCGAATCCGCCCTATATCGCCGCGCAGGAGATGGACGACCTTGGTCCGGAACTGCGCCATGAGCCGCGCATCGCGCTGAGCGATGAAGGCGACGGGCTGAGCGCCTATCGTATTCTGGCCGCCGGGTCGGGGGCGCATCTGCGCAAAGGCGGGCGGCTGATGGTCGAAATCGGTTGGAAACAGGGGCCTGCGGTGGCAGGGCTGCTGGCCGCTGCGGGATTCGCCAAGGTCGCGATTCTGCCCGATCTGGAGGTGCGCGACCGCGTTGTCAGCGGGGTCTGGCGCGGCTGACCCACTGAAAAACCGGAAAAATCGTGCAAATTGCGCGAAAATTCCGGTTTATCCTTGTCTCAACGTCTCCGGCATGTTTAGTGAGGGCTAGTCAAGCTGATCGGACGCCCCGGCGGCGCTGCGCTTGACATCAAGCCAATACATGTCGGATCCGGGTTGATACAGGGCCGCAAAAGGTACCGACCGGATCAAACGACGCTTTGAGCACAGGGCTGAACAGCTGAAACAATGAGATCATCCAAGTCACGTTCGCGGAACAAATCCGGCCGTAATCGCTCGATGGGTAACATCGTTAACCGGGTCTTCGAAAGCTCAGGCCCCGAAGGCAAGGTGCGCGGCACGCCCCAGCAGATCATCGACAAGTATAACCAGCTGACGCGGGATGCGCAGTTGGGCAATGATCGCGTCGCTGCCGAAAATTTCCAGCAGCACGCGGAGCATTACCTGCGGATGCTGAGCAGCGCCCAGAAGGAACAGGATGCCCGCCGCGAGCAGCAGGAACGCGAGAATCGGGAACGTCAGGCCGAGCGCGACCGCGAGCGCGCTAAGCGCCAAGAGCGGGAATCGAACGGCGATTCAGATCCGTCGCAGTCCAATCAGCCCGATCTGATGGACAGGCGCGAGGACAGGCGCGAGGA
>CAZMZS010000018.1:10297-34389 GCA_964570675.1 uncultured Roseovarius sp.
GGACAGGCGCGAGGACAGGCGCGAGGAAGAGAGCGGCCTTGTCGAGACCCCCGAGACGCAGAAATCCGACAAGCCCAAGCGCCCGCGCAAGCCGCGGGCAAAGAAACCCCCGAAAGACGATAGCGAGTCGGGATCGGGCGGTTCTTCGGGTTCGGGTGCGCCCGAGGCGGCCGAATAAGCACAGGGCGCTTTTGACGTCAGGATCACAGAGACTTCGGAATGCAGGGGGCCATGGCCCCCTGTTTCGCGTTTTAGGCGCAGGTTTCGAAACTGCGCGCCAATGCGCAAAATCGTTCGAGATCAACGGTTTCGGCGCGGTCCGTCGGCGCGATGCCGGCGGCAAGGAGGCGATCCTCGATATCGGGGGCAAGCCCCTTGAGCGCGGCGCGCAGCATCTTGCGGCGCTGATTGAAGGCCTTGGCGACGACACGTTCGAGAATGACCGGATCGGCGGGGAAGCGCGGCGCGGGCAGGGCGGTGACATGCACCACTGCGCTTGAGACCTTGGGCGGCGGGGTGAAGGCCGAGGGCGGCAGATGCATGACGATGCGCGCCTCGGAGCGCCATTGCGCCAGCAGCGCGAGGCGCCCATAGGATTTCGAGCCGGGCTGCGCGACGATGCGTTCGGCGACCTCGCGCTGGAACATCAGCGTCAGGCTTTCCCAGATCGGCGGCCAGGATTTTGGCGTCAGCCAGCGGATCAGCAACTCGGTGCCCACGTTATAGGGCAGGTTGGCGACGATCTTGATTGGCGGCGTCAGGTGTTCGAGCGGATTAACCGCCAATGCGTCGGCATTGAGAACTTCGAGCCGCCCCGGGCAGGCGGCGGCGATCTCGTGAAGGGCGGGCAGACAGCGGCTGTCCTTTTCCACGGCGAGAACCCGGCGCGCGCCCTCGGCCAGCAATCCACGGGTCAGGCCGCCCGGACCGGGGCCGATTTCAAGCACGTCCGCACCGGTGAGGTCGCCTGCGGCGCGGGCGATCTTGGCGGTCAGGTTGAGGTCCAGAAGGAAGTTCTGCCCAAGCGATTTGCGCGCGCTGAGCCCGTGACTGGCGATGACCTCGCGAAGGGGCGGTAATCCGTCGATGGCGCTCATCGGGGGCTTGCCCCGCCCGCGCCGCGCGCCCGCGCTGCGCCCATGGTATGGGCCAGCTTCAGGGCCTCGATCATCGAACCGGGGTTGGCAAGGCCGCGCCCGGCGATATCCATCGCCGTGCCATGATCGGGCGAGGTGCGCACGAAGGGCAGGCCAAGGGTGACATTCACGCCACGGTCGAAATCCAGCGTCTTGATCGGGATCAGCGCCTGGTCGTGATACATGCAAACGGCGGCGTCATAGCTTTCGCGGGCGCGGGCATGAAACATGGTGTCGGCGGACATCGGGCCGTGAAGGTCAAGGCCCTCACTGCGCAGCTGTCCGATGACCGGCAGGATCATGTCGATCTCCTCGCGCCCCATGGTCCCACCTTCGCCGGCATGGGGGTTGAGCCCCGCCACGGCGATGCGTGGACGGGGAAGGGCGAAATCGCGGATCAGGGCCGCATGGGTGATGCGCAGCGTATCGCGAAGGAGGTCGGCGGTCAGGGTGCGGGGCACATCGGCCAGGGGGATGTGGATGGTGGCGGGCACGACACGCAGGGCGGGGCTGGCCAGCATCATCACCACCCGCTCCACCCCGGCCAGCGCGGCGAGGTATTCGGTATGGCCCGGATAGGCGAAGTTAGCGCCGTCCTGAAGGGCCTTCTTGTGGATGGGCGCGGTACAGAGAGCGCGCGCCGCGCCCGAGCGCACCAGATCGACCCCGCGCGCGATCACGTCGATCACGCCCTGCGCATGGGCCGGGTTTGGGGTGCCGGGGGTCATCGGCCCGTCGAATTCATGGCGCAGAAATGGCAGCCCGTGGCGCGTGGCCGCTGCCGCCTCGGAGAGGTCGGCGATCTCGGCCAGCGGACTATCGGGCGGCAGGTGGCGCGGGTCGCCGATCAGCACGAAGGGCAACTCGGCCCCGAGCGCCCGCCAGGCGGCGAGCGCCAGTTCGGGGCCGACCCCTGCCGGTTCGCCGCAGCTCAGTGCGACGGGGCCTGTCATTCCAGTTCGACGATTCGCGCCTCGGCGCGCAGCTGCTCGAGATAGCCGCTGGCGAAGGAATCAAGGCGCCGGTTACGGATCTGGTTCGTCAGATCCTCGGTCGAGGGGCCATCCTCGCCCAGTTCCGGGGTGCGCCCGCAGAGCATGAGGAACACCAGCGTCTCGCCATTGGCGCGCGTGAGCGAGGTCGAGACCTCGCCCGGATCCAGCTTGGACAGTTCGATGGCGATGTCCTGCGGGATTTCGCCGGGCGCGCGCGAGTCGCGTTCAAGCACCTCGGGGGGCTGCCCCTTGGCGATGCCATAGAGGTCGTCGCAGGTGTCGGTTTCGGCCTTGATGCGCGAGGCGCGTGAAAGAGCGCGGTCACTGCGACCTCCGTCGATGTAATAGGCCGCGTATTCGATGGCGGCGTATTCGGCCTCGGCGGTGCCGGTCTCTTCGATATCACGCATCTGAAAGAGCGCGATCGCACCTTCCAGTGGCAACGGGTCGCTCACCTCACCGGGCGCAAGGCTCAGGATCACCGGGCGCAATTGCGGCGGCAGGTTCGTGATCGGCATCCAGTCGAGCCGCCCGCCACGATCCCGGGTGGCGGACGCAGACGAGCGGCGGGCCTCGGCGGCGAAACCGGGGATCGTATCGATCTGCGAGATGCGCAAGGCGCGTTCCTGAACGGCCTGCATCTCTTGCGGCGGGGCGGGCATGATGATTTCGGACAATAGCACGCGCACGCCGGTTCCGCCGCTAACGGCGGCACGGGCGCGTTCCAGATCGGCTTCGGAGACGGAGATACGCCGCGCAAAGCGCGCGCCAACCAGTTCGCGCCATGTCAGCCCGGCTTTGACGAAGTCGCGATAGCTTTCGGCCGCGACGCCCGAGCCTTCGAGCGCGCGAATGAACTCTTCGGCGTTCATGTCGTTACGGCTGGCGAATTCCTCCATGCCGGCCTGGATCTCTTCTTCTTCAAGCACGATGCCGCTGGCGCTGGCCGCATCCATTTTCAGCCGCTCTTCGATCAACTGCTCGCGGGCCAGTTCCCGCGGATCACCCGGTGCGCGGAACAGGGTGAGCATCCTGGCACGTTGCTGGATTTCATAGCGCGTGATGGCCTGATCGTTGACCTTGACCACCGGGGTGAACAGGTTCTGCGAGACCGCAGGCCCGGCAAATGGGCCGGTCAGCACCGAAGCGACCAAGGCGGGAAGAGCGATTGCTGCTAGGAAATTGCGCATTCTGATTCTCATACTGCTTTCTAGTTTCTGCATGATCGTGTGAAGCTGCTTTCGCTGGCATTCGCCGAAAAGCCCCGAAGCGCGACTGTCAAACTGATATCGGTTGTCGGGTCCCGAGTCGAGGAAGTGGTGAAACGACGCGAGGCGTCGAGCGCGACTGACACGCATTCGTTGGTATAGGTCAATCCGATGCCGCTTTTGACCTGGAAGTCGCGGGCGACATCATAGCGCCAATTGGCATCGGCGGTCCAGTGCCGGGCAAACCGGTAGCTGCCGCTGATCGACCACTCCGAGGCGTCCTCGGCGCGGTTCTCGAACGGGTCGTTGCGCAGCCAGATATAGGTGGCGGACAGTTCGGTGCGATAGCTTTCCCAACTGGCGCGCGCCTCGGCCTTGGTTGCTTCGAAGTCATCGTCAAAAAGCCCGCGCCCGGTCACGGTCAGCCCGCCGGGTGTGCGTATCTGTCCGGCCAGCAACACATCCGAGAAGGTCCCGCGCAGGCCGGAGCTGCGGCTGAGGCTGGGAAGCCCGTTGGGTTCGAGCTCGGGTTCGTCGCGCACGACCTGACCAAACGCGAGGGCGGTTTCCCAGCCCTTGGGCGCCAGCCGGGTCCACTGCACCCCGTATGCCGCGTTGAAACCGCGCTCGCGTCGCTCAGGCCCCGAGTAGCGTGACACGGCAAAGAGATTGCCTTCGTCGAATTCGATCCTGGTGTTCTCGTCATTAGGTATATTCGGGTTCGATCCTCCAACCCAAGAAAGCTGCGCCACGGGTTCGATCATATGTGTGACGCCCTTGGTCGTCGTCTTCATCAGCGGCCAGCGCAGTCGCATCGAGGTCGAGGGCGTGAGCTGGGATGCCGACGAACGGCTCGTTACGCCCGCTTGCCCGATCTGGAAGCTGTCGGCGGCAAGCCCTGCGCGGAATTCGGCAAGAACACCGCCCCCCAGGGTCCAGTTGCGCAGCCAGTCCGCACTGACAGTCAGGCGCGTGACGTCGCGGCCATCCGCCCAGGGGTCGAGGTCGGGGCCGTCGGTGCTGAGATCGGATGTCCGCCGGTGACTGTGAGCCTCGGTCGATAAGCGCAATTCGCCGCCGATGTTGCCGGGGTATATGCGCCGTTCGTATTCGGCGTCCCCGACCAGTGACGGCAGGAGCGAATTGGATTCCCTGCGGTTCTGCGAATGGAAATGGGTGACGGCGCCACGGATGAACTCGTTGCGCCTGACCCGTTGGACCGCGATCTGGCTGTCTAGGCGCTCTTGCCCGTAATAGTTGTATTGGGAAAGGTAGGAATCGTCGGTTGCGACTTCGATATCGAACGTCAGTTCGAAATCGTTGCGCAAGTCGAACGCGCCCTCGGCGATCATGTAGGCGCGGATATCATCGTCGGTCAGCTCGTCATTCGAAACCGCGCCGCGAATGCTGATGTCGCCATTCGCGAATGCCTGGCGATAGCGGAACTCGAGGGTGCGGGTTTCCGTTGCTAGGAAGGGTGTCAGCGTCAGGTCACGGTGATCGCCGATCCGGATGAAATAGGGCACTTTCACCCCAAAGCCGAGAAGGCTGGAATTGGCGATCGTCGGAAACAGGAAGCCGGTGGCGCGTTCGAGCGTGGGATCGGGCAGGCGAAGCCGTGGGAGGTAGAAGACCGGCACATCCAGCACCCGAAGCTGGGCATCATGGAAGTATAGCTGGCGTTCTTTCTCGTCATGGATCGCGCGCCGGGCACGGATCTGCCAGATCGGCGGGCGTCCGTCCTCGCAGATCCGGCAGGAGGTGACGGCGGTCTTGTAAAGCTGCGAATACCGCCCGTTGACCCGTGTCATCGTGTTGGCGGCCATCTGCACCTGAGATGCAAGAACCACGCGCGCGCCGGTCAGCAGGCCGTTGCGCATGTCGCGGTCCAGCTCGGCTGCATCGGCGAGAACCAGGGTGGTCTCACCTTCGCGCAGGGTGATCGGGCCTTCGATGGAGAGGTGTTCGTTCTTGCTGTCATAAGTGATCGACTTCGCCTGAAGGCGTCGCCCCTCGTGAATCACCTCAACATTTCCGGACGCCACCAGCTTGTCATCGGGCATCAGGCGCACATCATCGGCCACGAGGAAAGCCCCGCCATCACCTTGCGTAAGGGCAGCGGGTTCGGTGCCCCCATCCTGAGCGCGCGCGCTCAAAGGCGCGAGGCCGAGCACGGCAATCAGCGCGATGGCGACAGCGAGAGGGAGCGCAAGACGGATCATCCTTCCTCCATATGCAGCAAAATTCCCAACGCCAGCAAAAAAGAGGCCACAGGCGGAGCCCAGGCGGCAAGCATGACCGGAATCTGCCCGTTATCGCCCAGGATCTGCGCGAAATTGCGGATGTAATGCAGCCCGAAGCCCAGCATCACCGCGGTCAGAACCGACATCCCCGTGTTGTGAAGTCGCGCATGGCGCATGGTGAAGGCCGCCGACATCATCACCAGCGCCAACAAGAAGAGCGGACGTGCCAGTTCCATCTGGAACCAGACCGCGTAGCGACGCGCCGAGAAACCTGATTGTTCGAGCTGCGCGATGAAATCCGGGAGTTCCCAGATCGAGATGTATTCCGGCTTGCCGAAACTGTCGATGATCCGGTCCCGCGTGAGCGAGGAGGGCACGTCGTAACTGTCGAGCACCTCGGCATTGGCTTCGGCGTTCACGCCAAGCTCCAGATCCCACAGCTTGACCTTGCTGAGATGCCAGGCGCCGTCGCCGAGGCGCGCCTTGTCGGCCATGATCCGCTGCAGCGGCTCGCCGTCATGCGAAAAGGCGATGAATGTGGTGTTGAAAAGAACGCTGACATCCGAACTGGCGCGGCGCGCGTGGATCACTGTCTGGCCATCCTCATTACCTTGGCGCAGCCATATGCCCTCGGGAGAGATGGCCATCACGGCCGGCCCCCAGCCAAGATAGGAATTGACCAGGTCGTTGTGCCGCTTGGCCGACGCGGCGACGATCGGGTTCAGCATGCTGACCGAGACGATCCCGATCAGCAGCGCGACGATCAGCGGCGCGATCAGTGCCCGCAGCGCCGAGCGCCCGGCCGCGCGCACGACCACCAGTTCCGAGGAACGCGACATGCGCAGGAACATCGCCACGCTGGCCAGGATGATCACCAGCGGCAGAATCTCGTAATTGGCTTCGGGTATTTTCAGCAGGCCAATTTCGACCACATCGCCAAAGGACAGCGCGGAGAAGGCCCGCAGATCGTCGATCAACTCGATCAGCGCCAAGAGGATCACGAAGATCATGACGATGGCAAGGAATGTCCACAGGAACCGGCGCGCAAGATAGAGGTGCAGTATCATGCAGAGCCCTCCGCGGCTCGCACGCGGCGCGGCCATGGTCGCACGAGGAAACCGGGATAAGACGATATCACAAGCAGGAGGGCCGTCATGAGCGCACCCGCCAGCGCAGGAAGATACATCAGCGGCCAGGCCATCGCATTTAGAAGCACAATACCCGAAACGCTGCTTTCGATCAGCTTAAGCAGCACCAGCAGGCCGAATGCCAGCAGGACCTGCCACCAGACGCCGAAACGGCTGTAGTTACCCAAAAGCAGCGTCGCGAAGCCGACCGACGCCGCGAAAATGCACAGGAGCGCGTTGCTGAAACGGCCGTTCAATTCGTAGAGCGTCATCGGCAGCGTGGCGCCGGTCCGTTCCGCCACGCCTGCCGGGTTGCGCATCAACTCGCCAGTGCCGGCATAGGTCACGCTTTCGACGCCAACTGCGTCACTTGTGACCAGGCTGCTGATATCATAGGAAAAATCGTTAAAATGCGTGTTGAAAAGGCGATTTCCGTCTGTCTGGACATTCTGGGCCAGCCCGTCGACCATGACCAGACGGGTGCCGCCCTCGCCGTCTGGCACGAGGTAGGCGCGATTGGAACTGTAGGTCACCGGGGTTTCGCTGTTGCGCCGATCCGACAGGAAAACGTTGCGCAACATGCCTTCGGGCGTGATTTCGCGGATGTAGAACGTGATCCCCGGCGCGGGGTGCAGGAATTCGCCCTCGGTCAGCAGCTTGGCGGTGATGTTCTCGCTGATCTCGGATTGGCGTTCACGTAGTTGGCTGAGACTCTGCGGAATGAGCAGATGCGTCAGGACCGACATCATCAGCGCCACAATGATCCCGAAGAACAGAACCGGTCGCGCCAGGCGCCAGGGCGAATAGCCTGTGGCCTGCATCACGGTGAGTTCGCTTTCGGTGCTCAGGCGGTTGGTGACATAGACGGTTGCCGCGAATGCGGCGATCGGCAAAACAACGCCGATGACCCCTGGCAGGGTGAGTGCCGTGAACTCGAGAAACACCCAGGCGGGCTGGCCATCACCGATCAGCCGGTCAAACATGCGCACGGCCTTGTTGATCCAAAAGATCGACACCAGAACCAGCGCAAAAAAACCGAACAGAACCATGAATTGCGACAGCATGTATCTGTCGAATCTGGTCACGCTTTCCCCCCAAGGCAGCACTTTTGAGGCAACTTATCGGAATTGATGGCGGGGGAAAACTGCTAACTGGTCATCCGGGTATCTGCGCGCTAGGACTCGGGCAGGGCGCGCCTGGCGCGGACAGGATGACAGACGAGGAGCAGGATGATGAGCACACCCGTTGCGGTGAATTTCGATGAGACCGATATCGAGCGCATCGCCGGGGCGGCAGGCCGCGTGGCGGTAATCGTGACGCCCGACGGCAAGCTGGACAGCGGCGCGCGCCGGGTGAACCGGTTGTGCAAGGGTGCGCTCAAGCGATTGGTCGAAAGCAATGCCTGGAAAAAGGTCGGGCAGGGTGAGCTGCGCACGCTGGCATGGCCTGCGGGCATGTCCGCCGAGGCGATCGACGTTTTGTGCCTTGAGCGCAACGCGAGCGCCGAAACCGCCCGCAAGGGCGGCGTGGCGCTGGCAAAGGCCGCGGCATCGGGCGGCGGTTCGATTCTGGTGCTTGCCGGGTCGCTCAGGCGGCCTGCGGAGCTGGCGTTTGGCCTCGTGCTGCGCAGCTATCGCTTTGCCGCCCACAAGCGCCCGGACGATCCCAAGGAACAGCGCGAGACTATCGCCGTCACGATGATGACGGCGAAGCCAGATGAGGCGCGCGACGCCTATGCGCCAAAGGCCGCGATCGCCGAGGGCGTGTTCTTTACCCGCGATCTCGTCTCGGAGCCGGCCAATCACCTGACCACCACCGAATTCGCCGACCGGATCAGCGCGATGGAAAGCCTCGGGTTGAAGGTCACGATCCTGGAAGAATCCGATATGTCGGAACTGGGCATGGGCGCGCTCCTGTCGGTTGGCCATGGCAGCGTCAGCCCGTCAAAGCTGGCCGTGATGGAATGGAAGGGCGGCGCGAAAGGCCAGGCTCCGCTGGCGCTGGTCGGCAAGGGGGTGGTGTTCGACACCGGCGGTATCAGCCTCAAGCCCGCGGCGGGCATGGAGGACATGACCATGGACATGGGCGGCGCGGGCGTGGTGTGCGGCGCGATGCGCGCGCTGGCGCTGCGCAAGGCCTGCGCCAATGTGGTCGGACTTGTCGGGCTGGTCGAGAACATGCCCTCGGATCGCGCCACGCGACCGGGCGACGTGGTGACCTCGATGAAGGGCGACACGATCGAGGTGATCAACACGGATGCCGAGGGGCGGCTGGTGCTGGCGGATGTGCTCTGGTACGCGCAGGAGCGGTTCAGCCCGGCGGGGATCGTCGATCTGGCGACGCTGACAGGGGCGATGATCATTGCGCTCGGGAATGAGAAGGCGGGCGTCTTTTCCAATGACGACACGCTTTGCGATGCGTTTCTGAAGGCCGCCGACACCGAGGGCGAGGGCGCCTGGCGAATGCCGCTGGCCAAGCCCTATGACGACTTGCTGAAATCCGACATCGCCGACATGAAGAATGTCGGCGGGCGCGCGGCAGGCTCGATCACGGCGGCGCAGTTCTTGCAGCGTTTCGTGCGTGACGAGGTGCCATGGATTCACCTGGACATCGCCGGGGTGACGCTGTTGAAATCGGATGCACCCTATGCGCCCAAGGGGGCGTCGGGCTGGGGCGTGATGGCGTTGGACCGGCTGGTGGCGGACATGTTCGAGCAGGGCTGACCGGATGGGGGTGGCGTTCTTTTACCATCTGACACAACGCCCGCTGGAGGCGACGCTGCCCATGTTGCTGACCAAGGCGCAGCAAGTGGGCTGGCGCGTCGCGGTGCGCGGCAGGGATGACGCGCGGATGAAATGGCTGGACGAGAAGCTGTGGCTAGGTCCAGAGGACGGGTTTCTTGCGCATGGTCTGGCCGGGCGCGCGCATGAGGCGGATCAACCGGTGCTTTTGACCACACAAAGCGCGATGCCCAATGGCGCAGTCTGCCTCATGGCGGTGGATGGCGCCGGCGTGGCGCCCGGTGAGGTGGAGGCGCTGGAACGGGTCTGCATCCTGTTCGATGGCAATGACTCCGCCGCGCTGGATGTGGCGCGTGGCCAATGGAGGGAACTGACCGGGGCGGGCTGCAAGGCGCAGTACTGGTCCGAGGATTCGGGCCGTTGGGAGATGCGCGCCGAAGCCTGAGCGCCCAATTTTTCGGGAGGCATGCGAGGGGCCAGCCCCTCGCGCTCCCCGGGATATTTTCAAACAGAAGAAGGGGTTGGGGCGGTCAGCGGGAGAGCACCAGCTTGCCGCCGCCGATTTCGACGCTGGAATAGCGCTGCAGATATTCCATCCCGAGCAGGGATTGCGACATGGTGCCTTCGTTGACGACGGCGCGCAGGTCGTGATCTTCGATCGGACCGATACTGAGGCGGTCAAGGCGCACCGGGGCCGTGCGCACCGTGCCGTTTGCGGTATTGGCGCGCCCGATATAGGCGAGCCCCTCGGTATCGATCCCGGCGGCGCGCGCATCGGCGAGGGTCAGGACGATCTGGCTGGCGCCGGTATCGACGACGAAGCGGATCGGCGTGCCGTTCACCTCGGCCGTCAGGTAGTAATGGCCATCCGGCGCGCGCGGCAGCTCGATCCGTTGATCCTGCGCCAGCACCGTCTGGCTGGGGCGCACGGTTTGGCGGATGTCGCCCCAGAGGCCGACGGCGGCGATGACCCCAACGAAGATGAGCCCCCAGACCAGTGCTTGTTGGGTGAGCTTGCCCATCGAGGCGCGGTTCTGGGCAAAGAACCACATCAGAACCGCGCCGCCAAGCAGCACGAGATAGATCAGGCGGGCGTATTCGAAATTTTCCATGCCGGTCATATAGGCAGCCGGTGCGCGATTGGGAAGGTCAGGCCGCCAGCCCGAAGCCGCGCAGCCCGTCAAGGACGAATTGCACCGCCAGCGCCGCCAGCAACATCCCGAGCAGCCGCGTCACCACGTTGATGCCGACCCGCCCAAGCGCGCGTTCAAGGATACCGGCGAAGAGGAAGAGCACCAGCACCATCGCAACCACCGAGAGCATGACACCGATCACGAGCGCCAGCCCGTCAATGCCCGGGCTCTGCCCGGCCAGAAGGATCACCGAGGTGATCGAGCCCGGCCCCGCGATCAGCGGAATCGCGAGCGGGAAGATCGAGGGATCATCGTTGTCGTCCTCTTCCTCGGCCTCGTCGGCCTGGGATTTGCGCCGCTTGCTGCGCCGCTCGAAGAGCATGTCGAGCGCGGTGAGGAACAGCAGGATGCCGCCCGCGATGCGGAAGGCTGGCATGGAGATGCCGATGAAGCCCAGCACCGCCTCGCCGAAGGCTGCGAAGGCGATCAGGATGAGGGCCGCCGTGATGCAGGCGCGCAGCGCGATGCTGCGGCGACGGGCGCTGTCCATCCCCTGCGTCAGCGCCACGAAAAGCGGCGTCATGCCGATCGGGTCGATGATCACGAAAAGCGTGACGAAGGCGGTGATGAGAAAGGCGCTGTCCATGACGGGTCCGGGTTGAGGTCTTTCAAGGCTTAGGCGGCGTGTGGCCGGCGCGCAAGGGCGCGCGCTAGCCGCCGGCCTTTTCGAGCCGTTCGAGTGCCGTCATCCAAAGGCTCTCGGCGCGCGCAAGCCCGTCGATCACCTCGGCGTATTTCTTTTGCCACTCGCCTGCGCCGTCTGTGTCGCCATAGATCGCGGGATCGGCTAGTTTTGCGGCGATGCGGTCGCGCATGCCGTTGAGCTTCTCGACGCGTTCCTCGCATTTGCGCAGGTCCGCGCGCAGGGCGAGAATGGTATCGCGCGATTGGCGCGGCGGTTTGGCTGGGGCGGGTTTGGCCGCCGGTTTCGGCGCCGATTTCGAGGGGCTGTCACCCTGAAGAAGCATCTTGCGATAGCTTTCGAGGTCGCCGTCATAGGGCGCGACATGCCCGTCCTTGACCAGCCAGAGCCGGTCGGCCACGAGGCTGAGCAGATGCATGTCGTGACTGACAAGGATCACTGCGCCGGTATAGGCGGTTAGTGCCTCGACAAGGGCCTCGCGGGATTCGATGTCGAGATGGTTGGTCGGCTCGTCGAGGATCAGCATATGCGGCGCGTCGAGCGTGGCCAGCATCAGCGAAAGGCGCGCCTTTTGACCACCCGAAAGGCGGCCGACGATGGTTTCGGCCTGTTCGGCGCCGATGCCGAAGCCGCCGAGGCGCGCGCGTAGCTTGCCGGGGGCCTCGCCGGGGCGCAGGCGGCGGATATGATCGATCGGGGTTTCATCGACATGCAACTCGTCGACCTGATGCTGCGCGAAATAGCCTGTGCGCAGCTTCGAGGCGCTGTGAATCCGTCCCTCCATAGGATCAAGACGGGCTGACAAGAGCTTGGAAAGAGTGGATTTTCCTTCGCCGTTGCGCCCCAGAAGGGCGATCCTGTCATCCTGGTCGATCCGCAGTTCGAGATCACGCAGCACCACCTTGTCATCATAGCCCACCGAGACGCCTTCGAGGCGCAGGATCGGCGGCGAGAGGGCCTCGGGTTCGGGGAAGGTGAAGCGGCGCAGCGCGGCTTCCTGCGGCTGGGTGATGGGCTGCATGCGTGCCAGCGCCTTGATGCGGGCCTGCGCCTGCTTGGCCTTGTCGGCCTTGTAGCGGAAGCGATCCACATAGGATTGCAGATGCGCGCGGCGGGCCTCTTGCTTCTTGGCTTCGGATTGGGCAGCGGCAAGGCGGGCGGCGCGGGTTTCGGCAAAGCGGTCATAGCCGCCCTGGTAGAGCGTCAGCTTGCGGTCCTCGAGATGCAGGATCGCGCCGACCGCGCGGTTCAGAAGCCCCCGGTCGTGGCTGATCACCAGCACCGTGTGGGGATAGCGCGCGAGGTATGTTTCAAGCCAGAGCGCGCCTTCGAGGTCCAGATAGTTCGTCGGCTCGTCGAGCAGCAGGAGGTCGGGCTCCGAGAACAGCACCGCTGCCAAAGCGACACGCATTCGCCAGCCGCCGGAAAAGGCGCTGCAGGGCTGGGCTTGCTCTGCATCGGTGAAGCCTAAGCCCTTGAGAATACTGGCGGCGCGGGCCTCGGCGGACCAGGCGTCGATATCGGCAAGGCGGGTCTGGATCTCGGCGATGCGGTCGCCGTCGCTGGAGGTTTCGGACTCGGCCATCAGGGCCGCGCGCTCGGTGTCGGCGGCAAGGACCGTGTCGATCAGCGAGACGTCGTTGCCGGGCACTTCCTGCGCGACTCCGCCGATGCGGGCACGCGACGGCAGACTGATTTCGCCGCCTTCCAAGGCCAGTTCGCCCCGGATCAGGCGGAACAGGGTGGTCTTGCCGGTGCCATTGCGACCGACAATGCCGACCTTGTGGCCATCGGGGATGTTGGCGGAGGCATGTTCGATCAGCGGGCGACCCGCGACCGCATATGAGATATCGTCAAGACGTAGCATGGCCGGGGTGTGCCGCATTCACGGGCAGGCGTCAATCGCAGCTTTTCAAAGCTCTGACCCCATGCTATCGGAGCCGCGATATTGAGGGCGCGGGCAGGGGGCTTGCGCCGGATTCAAAGGAAAGAGGCTGACATGGCTGTGGAACGCACGCTGAGCATTATCAAACCCGACGCGACCAAGCGTAACCTGACCGGCAAGATCAACGCCAAGTTCGAGGATGCGGGCCTGCGCATCATCGCGCAAAAGCGTATCAAGCTGACCAAGGATCAGGCTGGCGTCTTCTACGAAGTGCACAAGGAACGCCCGTTTTATGACGAACTGTGCGAGTTCATGGCCTCTGAGCCGGTTGTGGTGCAGGTGTTGGAAGGCGAAGGCGCGATCGCGAAGAACCGCGAAGTGATGGGCGCGACCAATCCGGCGGATGCGGCGCCGGGGACGGTGAGGGCTGAGTTCGCGGAGTCGGTCGGCGAAAACTCGGTTCACGGTTCGGACGCGCCCGAGACAGCGGCTGCCGAAATCGCCTATTTCTTCTCCGGACTCGAGTTGGTCGGCTGATCTGAACCAGCCGGGAAACCGTAAAACGAAAGGGCCGCGCCTGATGTCAGGTGCGGCCTTTTTCGTTTCCTGTCAGCATCTTAGATGCTGGCGAAATCGTTGAAAACCCGCGACGGAACGGTCTGGGCCTCGGGCCTGGGAGCGCCGGAAACGGGTTGAGGTGTGGGCGTGCCTGTGGGGGTTTTGGGGGAAGGGGGGGTGCTATATGCCATCTGTCTGCTCCGATTTTTATCAGGCAGACCAGCCGGGTGGCGTCCGGCTGGCGCCTTTTGTTATCCGTTCAGGATCAAGTTGAAATGTGGCGGGAATGTGGCACGCGTCAGGGTTGAAACCGCGCTATGGCACTTATGCCACGCAGCGGCAATTAACGACAATTTTTCAATGCCTTGTGTTACGGCTGCACTGTGTGAAACAGGGGCATGAAAGGCAAAATGAGAGGGTCTGACGGGCACGGGCGTTGTAGCTGCGCAATTGTGGTTGTCAGCACTGATAGGTGCGCAAAACGCCGCTTTGCCGACCATTTGCGACAAGCCGCGAGAAAGCGTGTCGCAATCGGATAATTTTGTACGATTTGCACATTTTCACCCCCGGTTTCGTACCGAAATCGGGTCTTGCGCGCCAAGGTTTGTACAAAACCGCAAAGCGGCCTGCGGACTTGCATTCCGGTCCGGGATTTTCCAAGCTGAACCTTCGCCCGGAAGGCGGCGCTTTCAGGAGGCGGGATGGAGACTTCGAAACTCAGGCAGGACCCGCACAAGGTCCGTGAAGCGCGCGAAAAGAACCTCGAAACGGCGATCGGGCGCGAGGTGCGTGAGCTGCGCCGGGCGCGCAGCATGACCGTGGCGGACCTTGCCGGGGTGACGGGGCTGTCGGTGGGGATGCTGTCCAAGATCGAGAACGGCGTCACCTCGCCTTCGCTGACCACGCTTCAGGCGCTGTCGGCCGCCTTGAGCGTTCCGGTCACCGCCTTCTTCCGCCGCTTTGAGGAGCGGCGCGAGGCGGTGCATGTGAAAGCGGGTGAGGCGCTGGAGATCGAGCGCGCGGGCACGCGGGCAGGGCAGCAATACAACCTGCTGGGCCATCTGGGGGCCAACAACTCGGGTGTGGTGGTCGAGCCCTATCTGATTACGCTGAACGAGGAATCGGATGTCTTTCCGACGTTCCAGCATGACGGGGTGGAATTGCTTTATATTCTGGAAGGCGAGGTCGGGTATCGACACGGCGACCAGAGCTTTCATCTGCGCCCCGGCGACAGCCTGTTTTTCGATGCTGACGCGCCGCATGGACCCGATGAGCTGATCCGGCTGCCGATCCGGTATCTTTCGGTGATCTCATACCCGCAGCGCGGAAGCTGAGACGGGGCGGCCCCGCGATGGGGCCGCGCCCGTCTGTGGGTCGTTGCGGTCTTGGGGTTGGTTGGCGCAACGACCTTGGCCCGCCGGGCCGGACGCCCGGACCAGAGGCGTGGTGCGGGCGGCTGATGGTGGCGGAGGGTGCCCCCGGCGGGAATGGGGATCAGGTGGCGGTGGGGTCGACCACGCGCAGGTAAGGCATGAGCTGCGACGAGCGCGCCTTGAACTGGCGGATGACATCGGCCTCGGTGCGGTTGTCGGAGATGATCGCCACATCGCCCCAATACCAATCGGCCGGGGTTGCGGCGCCGGTCTCGGCGCGCAGTTGCAGCGCGCGCGTGACGCGCAGCAATTCGTCGATATTGCGCCCCACGAAAAGCGGGTATTCCGAGATCATCTGCACCCGCATCGCCGGATCGATGATGAAGCTTTTGCGGATGGCCCAGTTCTGCGACTCCTTTTCATGGAGCATGCCGAAATTTCTGCTGAGCGTCAGGCCGGGGTCATAAGCGCCGGGATATTCGACCGAGACATCGAAGAATTCCTCGATCTCCTCGTGCCATTTCCTCTGTTCCTCGAGTGTTGATCCGGTCAGGGCGAGATGTTTGATCCCGTTGTTGTCCCAAGCCTGTTGATAGGCGGCGATGGACGCGAGTTCGGTGGTGCAGACCGGGGTGAAGGCCGCCGGATGGCTGAAGAGATGGACCCAGTTGCCAGGCGCCCAGTCCCAGAAACGAATCTCGCCATGCGTCGATTCGATGGTGAAGTCGGGAAAGATATCGCCGATCTGGGGCAGCCATTTCACAGTGCGCTGGCAACCTGCGGGAATCTTTACGACATTTTCATCGGCGCTTTTCTGGTTAAAAAACTGAAAGGTCATTCCATGCCTCGCTTTCTGAGTGGTTCTCTACCGCTAGGCGGGAAAAAAGGCAGGTTATTGGCGGGTTTGTTCAAAAAGTTGCAAATTGGATATAACTTTGTTCTAATATCAATTGTCTAAAGAGTTTATCGGGCATGATACGGCCATTGAGCTGTGCTTTGATTGGCCGCGACAGCCCCCTTTCTTCAGTGATCGTTAGGATCGGCGCCTTGCCGGTCATGCCCGCATGACGGGCAGAGACCCGATTACCGCGCGGTCCAGGTGATGGGATGGAACCGCCGGACCCCGCGGATCGTTGGCCATGTTAAGGAGACGGCCATGACGATTGCATTGGTTCTGGAATCCGAGGAGGCCCTGAGACGGGAGATCGTCGATGCCCTGTCGGACGAGGGCTATTCTTCGTTGGCATGTGAAACCATCGACGCCTTTTCGCGCAGCGTGGCGCAGCACAATATCGACGTGTTCCTGATTGATGCGCGATTGCCTGACGGGGACGGTCTGCAATTGGTGAAGGAATTGCGAAGCGAGTCCGATTCCGGGATTGTCCTGATGGCCTGCAAGAGCGACGAGGTCGATGTCGTGCTGGGGCTGGAGCTGGGGGCGGATGATTACGTGGTCAAGCCGTTTCGCATGCGCGAGTTGCGCGCGCGGGTGAATGCGGTGATGCGCCGGACACGGGGTTACAGCCGATTGCGCAGCGAAATTGCGCCGGTGCAGCATGTCGCCTGCCATGTCACCCATGGTTTGCGGATTTATGGCGGGTCGCGCAATGTGAAGCGCGAAACCGGCGAGACGGTGGATCTGACGACGCTGGAATTCGATGTGCTGGCGGTTCTGTCATCCTTGCCCAATCACGTTTTCTCGCGCGGGCAGATCATGCAGAAGGTGCGCGGGCCGGACTGGTCGGCGAATGACCGCGCGATTGACGGTCTGATCAGCCGTCTGCGCCAGAAGCTGTTTCCGGATGGCAGCGGGGCGCGAAGGATCAAGACCGTGCGCGGCCTTGGCTATATGCTGACTGCGCCGGAGTGACGGGGCCGGGCTGATGAAATATTAAGCGGGTTTCCGCGGCCCGGTGTTTCCTGTCAGGAATATTAAATTCTTTATATTGAAATCTGCGCAGCTCGGCGCTAACGTTTCCATGACAGGATCATGGAGGCGTCGATGTGCGGAATCGTCGGACTGTTTTTGAAGGACAAGGCGCTGGAGCCGCGCCTGGGTGAGCTGCTCACCGATATGCTGATCACCATGTCGGATCGCGGCCCCGACAGCGCAGGGATCGCTGTTTACCCCGGTGCGCATGAAGGGCTGGCCAAGCTGACGGTTCAGGCCGATGACCCGGCCCGTTTCGAGGGGCTGGGGGCGGCGATGTCGAGGGCGCTTGGCGCGGATGTGGCGCTGAGGGTCAAGGATACCCATGCGGTGATCGACCTGCCCGCCGACAAGGTGGCCGAGGCGCGCGCCGCGCTGAAGTCGCTTTGCCCCGAGGCAAGGGTGATGAGCGCCGGAGAGGCGATCGAGATCTACAAGGAAGTGGGCCTGCCGGGCGATGTGGCCAAGCGCTTCGACATTCCGCATCTGACCGGCAGCCATGGCATCGGTCATACCCGCATGGCGACCGAATCCGCCGTCACGACGCTGGGCGCGCATCCCTTTTCGACGGGGATGGATCAGTGCCTTGTGCATAACGGCTCGCTCAGCAACCATAATTCCTTGCGCCGCAAGCTGGCGCGCGAGGGCGTCAGCGTGGAGACCGAGAACGACACCGAGGTCGCCGCCGCCTATCTGACCTGGAAGATGCAGGAGGGGCACAGTCTGGGCGAGGCGCTGGAATCGGGGCTGGAGGATCTGGACGGGTTTTACACCTTTGTCGTGGGCACCAAGGACGGGTTCGGCGTGGTGCGAGACCCGATCGCCTGCAAGCCCGCGGTGATGGCCGAGACAGATCAATATGTCGCCTTTGGCAGCGAATACCGCGCGCTGGTCAACCTGCCGGGCATCGAGGATGCCCGCGTCTGGGAGCCCGAACCCGCAACCGTCTATTTCTGGAAGCACTGACATGCAGAGATTCGATCTGGAAGCCAACGGCCTGCGCGCCCTGAACGAGACGCTTCAGGCGCAGGAGCCGCAGACCAACGAGACCGCCTGGGAGGTGGTCAATCCGCGCGGCAGCCACGCCATTGCGGTGGGGCTCGATGCGCCGCTCGATGTGACGGTGCGGGGCTCGACGGGCTATTACTGCGCGGGGATGAACCAGCAGGCGACGGTGCGCATCAAGGGCAGCGCCGGGCCGGGTGTGGCCGAGAACATGATGAGCGGCACGGTGGTCGTGGATGGCGATGCCAGCCAGTATGCCGGGGCGACCGGGCATGGCGGGCTTTTGGTGATCAAGGGCAATGCCAGTTCGCGCTGCGGGATATCGATGAAGGGGATCGATATCGTGGTGGCGGGCAATGTCGGGCACATGTCGGCCTTCATGGCGCAGAAGGGCAACCTTGTGGTCTGCGGCGATGCGGGCGACGCGCTGGGGGATTCGATCTACGAGGCGCGGCTGTTCGTGCGCGGCGAGGTGAAGAGCCTGGGCGCGGATTGCGAGGAACGGGAGATGCGCGAAGAGCATCTGGAAATCCTGCGCGACCTGCTGGACCGGGCCGGGATCGACGCGCGCCCCGAGGAATTCAGGCGCTATGGTTCGGCGCGCAAGCTTTATAATTTCGACATCGACAACGCCTATTGAGGACAACAGACATGGCCAAGGACGACCAACATGCGCCGCGCACCATGCCGCTTCAGTCGGCGACCTTCTCGCCCGAGGTGAATGCCGAGATCCGCCGCGCGGCGGCGACCGGCATCTACGACATCCGGGGCGGCGGCGCCAAGCGGCGGGTGCCGCATTTCGATGACCTGCTGTTTCTGGGCGCCTCGATGAGCCGCTATCCGCTGGAGGGCTACCGCGAGCGTTGCGACACCAATGTCGTGCTGGGCACGCGCCATGCCAAGAAGCCGATCGAGCTGGACATCCCGATCACCATCGCGGGCATGAGTTTCGGCGCGCTGAGCGCGCAGGCCAAGGAGGCGCTGGGGCGCGGCGCCAGCGCGGCGGGCACATCGACCACCACCGGCGATGGCGGCATGACCCCCGAGGAGCGCGGCCAGTCAAAGACGCTGGTCTATCAATACCTGCCGTCGCGTTATGGCATGAACCCGGTCGACCTGCGCAAGGCCGATGCGATCGAGGTCGTCGTGGGGCAGGGCGCCAAGCCTGGGGGCGGCGGCATGTTGCTGGGGCAGAAAATCTCGGACCGGGTGGCCGAGATGCGTGACCTGCCCAAGGGGATCGACCAGCGCAGCGCCTGCCGGCATCCCGACTGGACCGGGCCGGATGACCTTGAGATCAAGATCCTCGAGCTGCGCGAGATCACCAACTGGGAAAAGCCGATCTACGTCAAGGTGGGCGGCGCGCGGCCCTATTTCGACACCACGCTGGCGGTCAAGGCAGGGGCGGATGTGGTCGTTCTGGACGGGATGCAAGGCGGCACGGCGGCAACGCAGGACGTGTTCATCGAGCATGTCGGCCAGCCGACGCTGGCCTGTATCCGCGATGCGGTGCGCGCGCTGCAGGATCAGAACATGCACCGCGAGGTGCAGCTGATCGTCTCGGGCGGCATCCGCACCGGGGCGGATGTGGCCAAGGCGCTGGCGCTTGGCGCGGATGCGGTCAGCATCGGCACCGCGGCGATGGTGGCGATGGGCGACAACGACCCGCGTTTCGAGGAGGAATACCAGAAGCTCGGCAGCACCGCAGGCGCTTATGACGACTGGCATGAGGGGCGCGACCCCGCCGGAATCAGCACCCAGGACCCTGAGCTGGCCGCGCGCCTTGACCCCGTCGAGGCTGGGCGGCGCTTGCGCAATTACCTCAAGGTGATGACACTCGAGGCGCAGACGCTGGCGCGGGCCTGTGGCAAGAACCATGTGCAGCATCTGGAGCCCGAGGACCTCGTGGCGCTGACGCTCGAGGCCGCGGCGATGGCGCAGGTGCCGCTGGCGGGCACGAGCTGGTGGCCGGGCAAGCCCGGAACGGGCTTCTGACCCGCGCATGAATGAATGAAGGAAAAAAGGGGGGCGGGCCAACCGCCCCCTTGAGTGCCAACAGGGAAAAGGAAAAAAGGACCATGACGACAGATCTGGCCGCCTATGCCGCCGAGCGCGGCGTGAAATATTTCATGATCTCGTTCACCGACCTCTTCGGAGGGCAGCGCGCCAAGCTGGTGCCCGCGCAGGCGATTGCCGACATGCAGGCGGATGGTGCGGGTTTCGCCGGTTTCGCCACCTGGCTCGACATGACCCCGGCGCATCCCGACATGCTGGCGGTGCCCGATCCCCGGAGCGTGATCCAGTTGCCGTGGAATCCCGAAGTGGCCTGGGTCGCCGCCAACCCGGTGATGGAGGGCGAGGATGTCGCGCAGGCGCCGCGTAACGTGCTGCGCCGCCTGATCGAGGAAGCGGCGGGCGAGGGGCTGCATGTCAAGACCGGGGTCGAGGCCGAATATTTCCTGCTGACTCCGGATGGCAATGCGCTGAGCGATCCTTATGACACCGCCGAGAAGCCCTGCTACGACCAGCAGGCGGTGATGCGCCGCTATGACGTGGTGCGCGAGATCTGCGACTACATGCTGGAGCTGGGCTGGGGCCCCTACCAGAACGACCACGAGGACGCCAATGGCCAGTTCGAGATGAACTGGGAATTCGACGATGTGCTGGTCACCGCCGACCGGCATTCATTCTTCAAGTTCATGACCAAGTCGATCGCCGAGAAACACGGCTTTCGCGCCACCTTCATGCCCAAGCCCATCGAGGGGCTGACCGGCAATGGCGCGCATTTGCATATCTCGGTCTGGGATGCACCGGGAGCGGATTCGAAGGTCAATGTCTTCGCCGATGACGACATGGAGCTGGGCCTGTCCGAGAAGGGGCGCAATTTCCTTGGCGGGATCATGAAACACGCGACCGCGATGGCGGCGATCACCAACCCGACCGTCAACAGCTACAAGCGCATCAATGCGCCGCGCACCAGTTCGGGGGCCACTTGGGCGCCCAATACGGTGACATGGACCTCCAACAACCGCACCCATATGGTGCGCGTGCCGGGGCCGGGGCGCTTTGAGCTGCGCCTGCCCGATGGCGCGGCCAACCCCTATCTTCTGCAGGCGGTCACCCTTGCCGCGGGTCTGGACGGTGTGCGCACCAAGGCCGATCCCGGCAAGCGCTACGAGATCGACATGTATGCCGAAGGTCACAAGGTGCGCGGTGCGCCCAAGCTGCCGCTCAACATGCTCGACGCGATCCGCGCCTATGACCGCAACAAGGTTCTCAAGGCGGCCATGGGCGCAGAATTCTCGCAGGCCTTCATCAAGATGAAGACGCGGGAATGGAACTCCTTCGTGTCCCATTTCAGCCGCTGGGAAAAGGAAAACACGCTCGACATCTGAGCGGCTCCCTGTGCGCGGAGCGTCGCGCCCTTGTCGGGCGGGGCCTCCGGCGGGAGTATTTCAAGCAAGATGAAGCCGGGGCGTTCTGCTCTTCATCTGGCTGAAAATACCTCGGGGGTTTGGGGGCAGCGCCCCCAATCCGTGTTCGCGCGGCGGGCGCCTCAGTTCATCATCTGGGTGACGCTTTCGCCGAATGACGAGGGTGTGGGCACGATCGTCACGCCCGATTCCTTGAGGATTTCGACCTTTTCCTGCGCCGATTCACCGAAGGCCGAGACGATGGCGCCGGCATGGCCCATGCGTCGCCCCTTGGGCGCCGAAAGCCCGGCCACATAGGCGGCGACGGGTTTGGTCATCGCGCTCTGGATATAGGCCGCCGCTTCGGCCTCTTGCGGGCCGCCGATCTCGCCGACCATGACGACGGCGTCGGTGTCGGGGTCGGATTCGAAAAGCTCGAGAATGTCGCGGAAGCTGGAGCCGTTGATCGGATCGCCGCCGATGCCGATGGAGGAGGACACGCCGATCCCCCTGGCCTTCAACTGGCTGGCGGCCTCATAGCCCAGCGTGCCCGAACGCCCGACGATGCCGATACGCCCGGGCATGTAGATATGGGGCGGCATGAGCCCGGCAAAGGCCTGGCCGGGCGTGATGATGCCCGCGCAATTGGGGCCGATCAGGCGCATCCGGCGATCCGACTTGTAGCGGCGCATGTAGCGTTTCACCCGGATCATGTCGGCGGCGGGGATGCCGTCGGCGATGCACACGCAGGTCTTGATGCCCGCATCGGCCGCTTCCATGATGGAGTCGGCGGCGAAGGGGGGTGGCACGAAGCTGACCACCAGTTCGGCGCCGGTTTCGGCGACTGCGCCCTTGACGGTGTTGAAGACCGGCAGGCCCATATGCGTGGTGCCGCCCTTGCCCGGCGTCACCCCGCCCACGACATTGGTGCCGTGATCCATCATGTCCTGCGTGTGAAAGCTGCCGATGCGGCCGGTCAGGCCGGTGACCAGCACCTTGGTGTCGTTATCGATGAGAATGGCCATCACGAAGCCTCCTTGTATCTGGCGTCTTTCCATTGGGCGACGACCGTGTCGGCGGCCTCGGACAGGGTGTCGGCGGTGATCACCGCAAGGCCGCTTTCGGCCAGCAGTTTGCGCCCTTCATCGACATTGGTGCCCGAGAGGCGCACCACGACGGGAAGGTCCAGATCCAGCTCCTTGACGGCGCGCACGACGCCTTCGGCGATCCAGTCGCAGCGGTTGATGCCGGCGAAGATGTTCACCAGGATCGCCTCGACCTTGGGATCGTTGAGCACGGCCTGAAAGGACATCAGCACCCGTTCGGGGCTGGCGCCGCCGCCCACATCCAGGAAATTGGCCGGGTCGCCGCCCGCCATCTTGATCATGTCGAGCGTGGCCATCGCCAGCCCGGCGCCGTTGACGATGCAGCCGATCTCGCCCTCGAGCCCGATATAGCTGAGGCCGCGATCCTCGGCGAAGGTTTCGCGCGGGTCTTCCTGGCTCTTGTCGCGCAGTTCCGAGATTTCGGGGCGGCGATAGAGCGCGTTGTCGTCAAAGCTGATCTTGGCATCGAGGGCGACGATCTCGCCCGAGCGGGTCACGACCATCGGGTTGACCTCGACCATGTTGGCATCCATGTCGCTCATCAGCGCGTAACAGCCCATGATGGTCTTGGCCGCCTGGGCGATGAGCGGCGGCTCGAGCCCCAGAGAAAAGGCGATTTCGCGCGCCTGGAAAGCCTGCATGCCCACTGCCGGGTCGACCACCGAGCGGATGATCGACTCGGGTTCATTGGCGGAGATTTCCTCGATCTCCATGCCGCCCTGGGCGGAGGCCACGACCACGACGCGTTCCAGTTTGCGATCCATCACGAAGCCGAGATAGATTTCCTGGGCGATGGCGGTGGCCTCTTCGACATAGAGGCGGCTGACCAGTTTGCCCTGAGGGCCGGTCTGGTGGGTCACGAGCTTGCGCCCGAGCATCCAGGCGGCGGCGTCGCAGACTTCTTCCTCGGAGGCGCAGATGCGCACGCCGCCCGCCTTGCCACGCGCGCCGGAATGGATCTGTGCCTTGACGACCCATCTGTCACCCGAAAGTTCGCTGGCGCGGTAGACGGCCTGTTCGGGGCTGTAGGCGATGCCGCCGCGCGGCACCTGCACGCCGAACCGCTTGAGCAGCTCCTTGGCCTGGTATTCGTGGATATCCATGGTGGGTCCTCCCTTGCCGGTTATCCGTGCTGCGCCGCGATGGCGTCGGCCACGGTGATCACGTTGTTGGCCATGCGTTCGCTGGCCGCGTCTATCATCTTGCCATCGAGGCTGGCGGCGCCCTTGCCCTGCGCCTCGGCCTTCTTGAGTTCCTCAAGGATGCGGCGGGCGCGGGTCACTTCGGCTTCGGGGGGCGAGAACACATCATTGGCCAGCGCGATCTGGCTGGGATGGATCGCCCATTTGCCCTCGATCCCGAGGGCGGCGGCGCGTTTGGCCGACAGGATGTAGCCCTCGGGGTCCGAGAAATCGCCGAACGGCCCGTCGATGGCGCGCAGCCCGTAGGCGCGGCAGGCGACGGTCATGCGGCTGAGCGCGAAATGCCACTGATCGCCCGGGTAATCGGGGTTGAGCCCGCCGATCACCACGGTGC
>CAZMZS010000019.1:0-10942 GCA_964570675.1 uncultured Roseovarius sp.
ACACCAGCTGGAAGAAGAAGTCCGACCCGACCGAGGCATAATCCAGCGCCGCATCCGCCGCCGCCACGCCCACCGGGTCCAGCGCAGTCGGCACAAAGAAGCTGCCGACATAGCCGTTGAATTCGCCCGGATACATCAGGTTGAAGCCCATGAGCCAATACATGATGGCCGCGATCGAGTAGAGCGCGATGTTCTTGGTCATCTGCATGGTGACGTTCTTGGAGCGCACGAGCCCCCCTTCGAGCATCGCGAAGCCCGCCGCCATGAAGAAGACGAGGAAACCCGCCATGCAGAACAGCAGGGTCGTCATGATATAGGGGCCGATTTCGTCAAAGCCCGGCGCCGGGGCGTCCTGCGCAAGTGCCAGCGACGGCAGCGCGGTCAGTGCCGCTGCGGCCAGGCCGGTCTTGGTAATGCGATTCATGTCCATAGTCCTTTCCCCCACGCGTCTCAAAGCGCGTCTTCGTTGGTTTCGCCGGTGCGCACGCGCATGGCCTGTTGGATGTCGAGAACGAAAATCTTGCCGTCACCGATCTTGCCGGTGCGTGCGGTGTTGGTGATCGCTTCGACCACCTGGTCCGCCATCGCCGCCGAAACGGCGATTTCCAGTTTGACCTTTGGCACGAAGTTCACGGCGTATTCAGCGCCGCGATAGATTTCCGTGTGCCCCGACTGAGAGCCGAAGCCCTTGATTTCCGTCACCATCATTCCGCGCACGCCGATTTCGGTCAGCGCCTCGCGGACCTCCTCAAGCTTGAACGGTTTGATTGTCGCAATGATGAGTTTCACTGGTGTCCCTTTCGGTTACTTTCACCCTGTGCGGTTTGCACCTGCAGCAAAGGCGCTGTATCGCCGTTTCGGAAGGTCGATGATGCAGGGTGATCCCGATTCCGATGACGGTTTGATTAAAAAATGTGCGCAAAACCTGAAATGCCCTTAATTTGTGCAAAAATCGAAAGCATCCCGGCGACTCAGCAGGGGTCTACTTTTGCCGCGGCGCAGGATAGAATGCCCAAAACAAACAGGTGCCGGGCAGGGCAGTCATGAGCAATTCAGGTCGCAGGAAATCCCGTCTGGTGGCGGATAAACGCTATGGCGCGCCCACAAAAGCGGGCAAAAAAGGCAATGGCGGGCGTAAGACCGCGCGTTCCCGTAAAGCCTCAAGTCGCAAATCCAGACGCCGCAATCCCGTTGTCGCGCTCTTCTTGCGCCTGTTTGGATGGGTGTTTCGGCTGGTCTGGGGGATCGGCTGGCGCGTGCTGGCGGTGGTCGCGATCTGCGTCGGGCTTGCCGTGGCCTATACCTACACCACATTGCCCGCGCTTGGCGAACTTCAGGATGCCCGCGCGCGCGGCTCGGTCACGCTTCTGGACCGCGAAGGCGACGTTTTCGCCTGGCGGGGCGATCAGTTCGGCGGCATCGTCAGCGCCGAGACCGTCAGCGAAAACCTGAAAAACGCCGTGATCGCGACCGAGGACAAACGCTTTTACTGGCATCCCGGTATCGACCCGATCGGCGTGCTCAGCGCCATCCGAATCAACCTGCGCGAAGGGCGCGGCCCGCTTTCCGGGCATGGCGGCTCGACCATCACCCAGCAGACGGCCAAGCTTCTTTGCCTTGGCGTCGCCTATGACAAGAGCCAATGGGAAAGCGAAAAGGCGTATATCTCCGACTGCCGGCGGACCTCGCTTTGGCGCAAGGTCAAGGAAGCGGTCTATGCGCTGGCGATGGAGGCCAAGTATACCAAGGATGAAATCCTGTCGGTCTATCTCAACCGTGCCTATCTGGGCGGCGGCGCTTATGGCGCCGAGGCCGCCTCGCAGCGCTATTTCGGCAAGGGTGCCGCGCAATTGTCGATCTCCGAAGGGGCGATGCTGGCGGGGCTCCTGACCGCGCCATCCACCCTGGCACCCACCGCCAATCTTGAACGCTCGCAGAACCGCGCTTCGGTCGTGGTGCGGCTGATGCGCGATCAGGGCTATATATCGGCCTCAGACGCCGCCACAGCTCTGGCACGCCCGGCTGAACTCAGCGAGGCGGCGGAACGTCAGGCGGGCGGCTATTTCGCCGATTGGGTCATGGCCTCTGGGCCGGAATTCTTTACCCGCGACACCACCGAAGACGTAATCATCAAGACCACGATGGACCAGCGCCTTCAAAGGGCCGCCGAAGAGGCTCTGGCTTTCATCTTCGACAACAAGGTGCGCGAAGGCTCCAAGGCGCAGGCGGCAATCGTGGTGATGTCCGCCGATGGCGCGGTGCGTGCCATGGTCGGCGGGCGCAAGACCAAGGTATCGGGTGCCTTCAACCGCGCCACCCAGGCCAAGCGCCAGACCGGCTCGGCCTTCAAGCCCTTCGTCTACGCCACGGCGCTTGAACTGGGCTATGATCCCAATTCGACCGTCGTGGATGAACCCTACTGCCTCGATGTGCCCGGCTCGGGCCGCTGGTGCCCGGAAAATTATACCCGCAAGCATTATGGCCGTGTGACCCTTACCCATGCGCTCAAGGATTCGCTGAATATTCCGGCGGTCAAGATATCGGAAAGCGTCGGTCGCGATCTCGTGCGCCGGGTCGCCAGCGATTTCGGCATCGAAAGCGATCTGGCCGCCGGCCCGGCGCTGGCGCTCGGCGCATCCGAAAGCACCTTGATCGAAATGACCGGCGCCTATGCGGGCATCCTCAATGGCGGCTCATCGGTGACGCCCTACGGTCTGGTGGAACTGAAGCTGCTGGGGGATGACGATCCCCTCATGGGCACCGGCGGCGGCATCGGCGAGCGCGTCATCCGCGAAGAGGCCGCGCAGCAGCTCACCTGGATGATGCATCAGGTGGTCGAGGGCGGCACCGGCGGGCGCGCGAAACTGCCCGACCGTCAGGCGGCGGGCAAGACCGGCACGACCCAGGCGGCGCGTGATGCGTGGTTCCTCGGTTTTACCGCCGATTACGTCGCCGGGGTCTGGATGGGCTATGACGACAACACCCCCCTCACCGGCGTCACCGGCAGCGGCCTGCCCGCCGAGATCTGGCACGAAACCATGGTGCGGGTGCATGAAGGTGTCGATCCGCGACCCTTGCCGATGCTGCGCCCCGCCCCGCCCGAACCCGCCCCTCAACCGGCCCAGCCACAACGCCGACAGCGCAACGACTCGAACCCGATCGAGGACATTCTTCGCGGCATTTTCGGTGGCGGTCAGTAGGGCGGGGAATGGCCCGGATGCCGTGGTTTTCGGGGTTTTGTACAAAATATTCCGGGGCAGGGCCGGTTTCGGTACGAAACCGGCGTACAAAACGGACGTTTTGTACGGCTTACCCGGCGCTGCGCAGGTCCTGAATCAACGCGTCGATATCGCCTCTGCGCCGGTCCAGCATGGCCCCGATCTCGGTGCGTTCGCTCAGCCGCAGGCTGACCCCTTCGATCACCATGTCAAAGAACAGGTCCTTGCCCGAGCGGTCCGAAACTAGGAACAGAACCTGAAAAGGTGACTCGCCGCGCAGGTAGACTGTCGACTCGACCTCGTGCCAGGACTTGACCTCTCGCACACCCTTCACTTCGATCTTGCCGCCGACGAACTCATTGAATCGCTTGCCATATTTTCGGGCGATGTAGCCGCGGAACGCATCTGTGAAGGCGCGCATCTGCGCCGCGCTCAGCCGCCGGGAATCGGCGCCGAGGGTCGAACGCGCGATGATGTTCACATCCGCGTAACGCGCGAAAATCCTTTCGAAATCCTGGATCATCGCACCGACAGACCGGCCCGAGGCGATCACCTTGTTGATGTCACCGACAACCCGGTCGACAAGGTTCTTCGCGCTCTGATCCGTCAACGCAAGCACCCTTCCGGACGTCGCGAAAACCCCGGTAAAAGCCGCTGAAACCCCAATAAAATAACGGCGCGATAGATTATTGATCATAAGGGTCCTCGCCTTGGTCGCTGTAGGGATCGTCATAGGGATCAAGATAGGCAGCGCCACTGCCATTGCCTAGTTCGAACCTGCGATTCTGGAGATAAAGTGACTGCGCCTGCGAGTAACTGTCAGCACTCTGGTAGAGAATCGAATCGATCGTCTCGGAATAGCGTCCCCGGTCGCTCAGCCGCGACGAGACCGACGCGATGGTCCCGTAATAATTATTCGGAGATTCAAGCACGTAGGTCAGTGGGTTGGTAAAGATATCCACGACCTTGCCCGCTGTGGCCCGCTCGGTCGACGGCCCCAGAAGCGGCAGCTCCACATAAGCCCCCTCGCGTACACCCCACACATAAAGCGTCTCGCCGAAATCGGCGTTGGTGGCCTCGGGCATGCCGATTTCGCTGGCCGGATCGAAGAAACCGCCCAGCCCCATCGTGGAGTTGACGACAAAGCGATACGTGTCCTCGGTCGCGCCTTTTCCGTTGCCTTGCAGGATGTTGTTCACGATCGAGCCCGGCAGCGACAGGTTGAAGGCGAAGCGGCCGATCAGCGTCTCGATGTCGTCAGGCAGGAAGTTGCTGTAGCCCTTCCCGGCAGGGCGAATCACCGCCCGGTCCACGGATCGGTTGAATTCGTGAATCTTGCGGTTGGTGTTCTCGTAGGGGTCAAACGGCTCGCCCGGGGGGTGGCCGGGGCCGGGTTTGGCGCAGGCAGCAACCAATACACTCAGCGCAAGAGCGACGCCAAGGCGGGTCATGCGATGCAGGTTCGGGATACGGGCAGCAGGCAATGGTTTAACCAGACTTTATGAACTCGTTCGTGTCTACATAACCTATCACAGCATACTGCCCAGAATGAGAGGAAGAGAGTCCTTTTTTCTGTGGCAGATTGGTGACATCCGTTTACCTCACCGGTGGCGGTTTTTTCGTTTCCCTTCCGTTCCGGCAGGGGCTAGCGTCCGCGCGACAACCCTTAGCGCGAGGAGAGGATCATGGGAAAATTCGAAGAGAAACTGGCCGATCTCGGCGTAACATTGCCTGACGCGCCCGCACCCGCTGCGAACTACGTGCCATACGTGCAGGTGGGTGACATGCTTTACGTTTCGGGCCAGATTTCAAAGGATGGCGACACGCTGATCACCGGCAAGCTGGGCGACAACATGGAAACACCCGCCGGTGCCGAAGCCGCGAAAGTCTGCGCCATCGCCCTTTTGGCACAGGTCAAGGCCGCCTGCGGTGGCGATCTGGATCGGCTCAAACGGGTCGTGAAACTGACCGGCTTCGTCAATTCCACCGCCGATTACACCGAGCAGCCCCAGGTCATCAATGGCGCTTCGGATTTCCTTGGCGAGGCCCTGGGCGAAACCGGCAAGCATGCGCGCGCCGCTGTGTCCGCAGCCGCCCTTCCATTGGGCGTCGCCGTCGAGATCGAAGGGATCTTCCAGATCGGATGACCGCGCTTCACCCGGATTTCTGCCGTCTTCCGCTCGCGCATCGTGGTCTGCATGATGTGAAGGACGGTCGCCCCGAAAATTCGCGCGCCTCGATTCGTGCCGCGATTGCAGCAGGTTATGGGATCGAAATCGACCTTCAGCTTTCCTCTGACGGGCAGGCGATGGTCTTTCACGACTATGACCTTGGCCGCCTGACCGGTCAGAAAGGCGCGATTCGGCAACGTGCGGCGCAGGAACTGGCGCAGATCGCGCTTCTGGGCGGCGCCGAGGGCGTACCGGGCTTTGACGAGGTGCTTGATCTCGTGGCGGGGCAGGTGCCGCTGCTGGTCGAACTAAAGGATCAGCACGGGCAGATGGGCCAGACCGACGGGCAATTGGAAGGCGCGGTGGCGTCGGCGCTTGATGGCTATGACGGGCCATTGGCCGTGATGTCCTTCAATCCGCATTCGGTAGCTTTGCTGCGTGATCTTGCACCCGATGTGCCACGCGGCTTGACTACATGTTCCTACCGGCGCATCGACTGGATGATGCTGAAACGTGAGGTGCGCCACCGCCTGCGCGAAATACCTGATTACGACGCCGTTGACGCCTGTTTCGTAAGCCATCAGGTCAAGGCTCTGGATGCGCCTTGCATCTCTGCGCTCAAGGGGCGCGGCGCGGCGGTTCTGTGCTGGACGGTGCGCTCTGCCGCACAGGAGGCCCAGGCACGCAGGATTGCCGACAACATCACCTTCGAGGGCTATTTACCCGAAATCCGGCCTTGAACCGGGTCCCTGAGGGCACAGATTGAGTCCTGAGGCCGGGATGCGGACAGTCATGGCAGAGCAGGAAGTCGAAATCACCGTTCACGAGACCCTGTCGCGCATCGACGCGGCGGCGTGGGATGCTTGCGCCTGTCCCGAGGCATCTGATGGGGGGCGTCCTGCCGATCCGTTTACCACCTATCGTTTTCTGAAGGCGCTTGAAGATAGCGGCTCGGTTGGCACGGGAACGGGATGGACGCCCTATTACATGCAGGCGCAATCGGATGGCCAAACCATTGCCTGCGCTCCGCTTTTTCTCAAATCCCACAGTCAGGGCGAATATATCTTCGATCATAACTGGGCGCATGCTTATGAACGGGCGGGCGGGCGCTATTACCCCAAGCTTCAGATTGCCGTGCCGTTCACGCCTGTAACCGGGCGGCGCTGTCTGACCCGCCCCGGATTTGAAGAAGCGGGGCAGGCGGCATTGGTGCAAGGCGCTGTGCAATTGGCGGACAATAACGGGCTTTCATCGCTTCACGTCACTTTCTGCACCGAAAACGAGGTCGAGGCGGGTGCCGCGATGGGGCTGATGGCGCGGCGCACACAGCAATATCACTGGGTCAATCGCGGCTATGGTGATTTCGATGCTTTCCTGGCCTCGCTCAGTTCCCGCAAGCGCAAGATGATCCGCAAGGAGCGCCGCACCGCTGGGGAGTTCGGTGGCGATCTGACGATGCTGACGGGTGACGCGATCAACGCGCGCCATTGGGATGCCATGTGGGCCTTCTATCAGGATACCGGCGCGCGCAAATGGGGCACACCTTATCTGACGCGGGCATTCTTCGATATCGCGCAGTCCGATCTGCGCAATGACATCCTGCTGGTGATGGCCGAGCGGGACGGCGTGCCGGTCGCAGGCGCGATGAATCTTATCGGGCGTGATACGTTATATGGGCGATACTGGGGTTGTTCAGAGCATCACCCCTGCCTGCATTTCGAGTTATGCTATTATCAGGCCATGGATTTTGCGATCGCACACGGGCTTGGAACGGTCGAGGCCGGCGCGCAGGGCGAACACAAGCTGGCGCGCGGCTACCTGCCCGTGCCGACCCACTCGCTGCACTGGATCGCCGATCCGGGTTTTCGCGAGGCGGTGGAGAATTATCTTGGGGCGGAGCGAGCCGCTGTTGAGGAAGACATTGAAATCCTGACCAGTTTCGGCCCGTTCAGGAAAACGCAGATGGAGGATCACGAATGACCGAGAAACTCAGCGATACCGGACGCGAAACCACGCTCACCCCCCTTCTGGAGGCGGGCTGGAGCCATGACGATTCGCGCGATGCAATCCAGAAGAGCTACAAATTCGCCGATTTCGTGGAGGCGTTCGGCTTCATGACCCGCGCCGCGATCTGGGCCGAGAAATGGAACCATCACCCAGAATGGTCGAATGTCTATAACGGCGTCGACGTGACCCTGACCACGCATGACGTGGGTGGCTTGAGCGCCCTCGACGTGAAATTGGCGCGCAAGATGGACGTGCTGGCCGGTCAGGACTGAGCCGCGCGCCAACCGGTCGTACAGAACGGAAAACGGCGGCCATCCGGGCCGCCGTTTCCTGTTTTCATTGCCGTCCGTCGTTACATCGCGGCCAGTAGCGCCTCGCCGCCCGAAACCTCGCATGTGCCCGGGCTCTCCTCGAGATGCAGCACCTTGACAGTGCCATCCTCGACGAGCATGGCATAACGCTTGGAGCGCGCCACCAGCCCGGCGGGAGGGGCGGTGAAATCCATGCCAATTGCCTTTGTGAAATGCGATTCGGGATCGCCGAGCATGGTAATGCCCGCATCCTGTGCGCCGGTGTCCCTGGCCCAGGCTGCCAACACGAAGGGGTCGTTTACGGAAACGCAGATAATCTCGTCCACGCCCTTTTCGGCGAACTGGTCCTTTGAGCGCACGAAACTGGGGACATGGGCCGAGTGGCAGGTGGGCGTATAGGCGCCCGGAACGGCGAAGATGACGACCTTGCGGCCCTTGATGCGCTCTCCGAGGGATACCTCTTCGGGGCCGTTCGCACCCAGTTGCAGAAGCGTCGCGTCGGGCAGTTTGTCGTCTTTGGAAATGGTCATGGTCGGTCCCTGTCTATCAATTGCGTCTCCGGTGGCATTAGATATAGGCTCAGCGCCGCGGCGTGACCATGAAAAATCAGGAGCATTGAGATGAGCGGTATTGTCGTCGTCGGGGCCGGGCAGGCGGGTTCGTCCTGTGTGGCCAAGCTGCGCAGCCTCGGCTTTGAGGGCAGGATCACGTTGATCGGGTCGGAACCGGTGCCACCTTACCAGCGCCCGCCTCTGTCCAAGAAATATCTCTTGGGCGAAATGGAACTGGAGCGCCTGTTCCTGCGCCCTGAGAGCTATTACGGCGAACAGGGGATCGACCTGCGTCTGAACCAAAACGTCACCGCGATCGAGCCGGATGCACGGCAGGTGATCGTCGGTGGCTCGCCTTTGCCCTATGACGAACTGGTGCTGACAACGGGATCGGTGCCGCGCCGCTTGCCCGCGGGTATTGGCGGCGCTTTGCAAGGCGTTCACGTGGTGCGCAACCTGCACGATGTCGATGCCATGGCACCCGAGTTTCAGGCCGGGCGGCACCTCTTGGTGATCGGAGGTGGCTATATCGGGCTCGAGGCGGCGGCGGTGGCCGCGCATCGCGGCCTCAAGGTGACGCTGGTGGAAATGGCCGAACGCATCCTGCAACGGGTCGCGGCGAAGGAGACGTCTGATTACTTTCGCGCACTGCATGCCCGGCACGGTGTCGATATCCGCGAGGGCGTGGGAGTCGAGCGCCTGACCGGCGACACGCATGTGAGCGGCGCCCAGCTGAGCGATGGCAGCGAGATCGCGGTCGATTTCGTGATCGCGGGCGTGGGGATCACCCCCGATACGGCCCTCGCGGAAGCGGCGGGGCTGACAATCGAGAATGGCATCAGCACCGATGGGCAGGGCCGCACCAGTGATCCCCATATCTGGGCAGCGGGCGATTGCGCCTCGTTCCCGTGGCGCGGGCAGCGCCTGAGGCTGGAAAGCGTGCCCAATGCCATCGATATGGCCGAATGCGTGGCCGAGAATATCATGGGGGCGAACAAGGCCTATGTTCCCCAGCCGTGGTTCTGGTCGGATCAATATGACGTGAAGCTGCAAATCGCAGGGCTCAACAGCGGCTATGACCGGATCGTGACCCGCCCCGGTGATGGCGAGGGGCATGTCTCGTTCTGGTATTACCAGGGCGACAATCTGCTGGCTGTGGACGCGATGAACGAGCCACGCGCCTACATGGTGGGCAAGCGCCTGATTGACGCGGGCAAGACCGCCGATCCTGCGGTGGTGGGTGACCCTGCAAGCGACCTCAAGGCGCTTTTGAAGGCGTGAGGATCATCGGCGGGGAATTCCGGGGCCGCAGGCTGGCCAGTGTCGGCAAGGGCGATGCGGGCGCGCATCTGCGCCCGACGGCGGACCGGGTGCGCGAGAGCCTGTTCAACCGACTGGCGGGGGCCTTCGGGAATCCTTTTGAAGGCGCGGTGGTGCTGGATCTCTTCGCGGGCACCGGGGCATTGGGCCTCGAGGCGCTGTCACGCGGGGCGGCAAAAGCGGTCTTTGTCGAGAACGGCCGCACGGCGCTGCGCCTGCTCAACAGGAATATCGAGATATGTTGCGTCGAGGATCGTACGCGCGTGATACGGCGCGACGCGCGCAAGCCGGGCACGCCAACGAGCGACCCCGCCACGCTGGTCTTTCTGGATCCGCCCTATGGCAAAGGGTTGGGCGAGGCGGCGCTGAGCGCGGTCCTCGCCGGTGGCTGGATCGCGCCGGGCGCGCTGGTCGTCTGGGAGGAAGGCGCCGATATCACGCCACCCAACGGTCTGCGCCTGCTTGACTCGCGGCGCTACGGCGACACGGTAATCCACATGCTGGAGCGTTCAGACTGACCTGCCAGCCTTGCGGTCCTGCTTGCTCCTGGATGCTTGCGGCGGACGTAGTGTCAAGCTTTAAAGTGGATATAAATCATAGTGTTATGTTTTTCGTGAGTGTTGTGATGCATCATTTTATCTCAATAGAAACCGCGGGCCAAAACGTAGCTTCTGCGCCGCAGACCCATAACCTGAAGCGCGCGGGTTGATTGGATGCCCTGCCTTCAAGGACATATCATGGCGCCAATAGTCAGCGGCGAATTCAATGGTGACCTGAAGGTGATTGGTGGCGTCAGCCGCTTGATGCTGCTTACATTCAAATCATTGCATTCTTTGTTTCTGTCCCACACAATCCAGGTATCCGATAGGGATAATGTCTTTCAATTTTTGACGCGAAAGGAATTTTCGAATGACCGACAAGCAAGCATATATCGAGAAAGCCAAAGCCCGAATTGAGCAGTGGAACGCAGAGATCGACAAGATGAAGGCGCAAGTCGAAGAGGCCGGCGCCGATTCTAAAATCGAGTACCAGAAGCAGCTCGACGAGGCACGCAAGCAGCGCGACGAGGCCGAGGAGAAGCTCAAGGAGATGCGCGCGGCGAGTGATGACGCCTGGAACGACATGAAGGCAGGCTTTGACAAGGCTTGGGACAGTATCTCGGGCGCCTTCGACAGCGCGATGTCACGTTTCAAGTGAGGTAATTCAAGATGACATTTTTCCGTAATCTTCGGGCCGTGGCCGTCACGGCCGCCTTTGCCGTGCCCGCTGCAGCGCAAGATCATAGCGCGTTGACCACAACTGACGAGGTGCGCGCCGAGATTTCCGAGGCCATGAATGCCATTGCGGCCTATTCCGCGCAGGAA
>CAZMZS010000019.1:11042-34070 GCA_964570675.1 uncultured Roseovarius sp.
GGGCTCGGCGCGATCGTCGTGGCGGACCGGCTACTTGCGGGTGCGGGCGATGTCGAGGTGGCCGACCTGCAGGGCGCGGGCGCGGCCAAAGCGCTGCTGATCCTTGGCATCATGACCGCGCATTCCTTTGCCGAGGGCGTGGGGGTCGGGGTTTCCTTCGCCGGGTCCGAAGGTCTGGGGGCCTATATCACCACGGCCATCGCCTTTCACAACGTGCCCGAGGGGCTGGCGATTGCACTCGTTCTGGTGCCGCGTGGCTCGCCGATCTGGAAAGCGGGGCTTTGGGCAATCTTTACCAGCCTGCCGCAGCCGCTCATGGCCGCGCCCTCCTATCTTTTCGTGGAAACCTTCCGTCCGTTCCTGCCGGTGGGCCTTGGTCTTGCGGCGGGCGCGATGATCTGGATGGTGTTCTCGGAACTCTTCCCCGACGCGCTGGACAATGTCAAAAGCGGCTCGGCTGCCACCGCGGTCACGCTGGCCTTTTCGGCCATGATGGCCTTTCAGATGCTTGTGCTCGCGCATTGAGGCCCGGAGGAATGAACAATTCAATGACCCCCATTTTGAGCACCATCTTTGGCCAACCGGCCAGCAGCCTGAATCCCATGCGCTGCTGCATTCGGACGACAGCCGCAAGGTTCGCGCCCCGATGAACGATCCGGCGAAATCAGCCTTCCGCACCATAACCGGGGCCGACAAGGGTGACATCCGCCGCGGCGAGGCGCGCAACGGGGTAGTGCATGTCGCCTCGCTGACCCTGACCAAGACAGCGGATGCGCTGATCGACCCCAAGCTGGTGCTGTCATGGTTGCTGACGGCCCTCGCGGCGCCGGGAGCGATGGTCGGGCTCTTGGTGCCTGTACGCGAGGCGGGCGCTCTTTTGCCGCAACTGGCGCTCACCCGCCGGGTTGAGGCCAGCACGCAGCGCAAACGTTTCTGGGCTCTGGGCAGCGCGGTGCAGGGATTGGCCGCGCTTGGCATGGCGGGGGCTGCGCTGCTGCTGTCGGGTGCCGTGGCGGGGGGCGCCATCGTGGCTTGTCTTGCGGTGCTGGCCGTGGCGCGCTCGGCCGCGTCGGTCAGCTACAAGGACGCGCTGGCGCGAACGATTGCCAAGCAGCGGCGCGGCGCGATTACCGGGCTTGCTGCATCGGTCGCGTCGATCTCGGTCTTGGTGGTCGGCCTCCTCATGGCCGCAGGGCTGTTCGAGGTGGCCGTGGCGCCGCTGGCGGCGATCATCGCGGTCGCGGGCGCGGCTTTCTTGCTGGCTGCGCTGCTCTTCCTGACCCTGCGCGAGCCTGACAGGGACAACGAGAACGAGGCGGATGACGGCGCGCTCGCCGATCTGATCGCGCCCATCGTGACCGACAGGCAGTTGCGTCTTTTCGTGGCCTCGCGCGCGGCGCTTGCCGTGACGGCACTGGCCCCGCCGTTCATCGTCATGTTGTCGGCGGCCTCGGGGCGCACCGCGCTTGATCAACTCGGACCGCTGGTGATCGCCTCGACGGCCGCCTCGGTGATGGCCTCATATGTCTGGGGCCGGCTGTCGGACCGTTCCAGCCGCCAGACGCTCATGGCGGCAGGGGCGCTTGGCGCGGTGATCTTTGCTGTGGTGGGCGCCGTTGGCCTTGTGTTGAACGGGCTGGGCGGGACGCTTGGAGCCGCGGCCGCGATCTTTGCCGCGCAAATCGCCTATGAAGGCGTGCGTGCGGGCCGCAAGCTGCACCTGACCGATATGGCAGAGGAGGCGTTTCGCGCGCGCTACACGGCGCTGTCCAATACGCTGATCGGCCTTGCGCTGTTGGCGGGTGGGTTGTTCGGGCTGGCCGCTGACCGCTTCGGCCAGGCGCCGGTGCTGCTGGCCTTTGCCGTCATCGCGGCCCTTGGTGCGGGGCTGGCGGCGGGGCTCGAAGAGGTGCAGCGGGAGTGAAACGCTGCAGTCATTGGGTTGGCACGCATATTTGAGCCCAGGTCAATGCCGCCTTCGCCGCACTGACCATCCGGCATCATGGGCGCCGCGTTCTTTGTGCGTAGGCCATGACGTCAGGACCCGATACGCACAGCTTGAAATGAGGTCTCACCGCGTGACCGCTTCCGCACCCAAAATAACCATCAGCGCAATGGGCGCCCCCCGCACAAGTACGTTCAACACCGCAGCGGCTGGCCCGCGCAGGCCGAACTGTCGTGCCAGGTGCGGGCCGGAAAAGCGCCAGCCCAGGATCAGTGCCGTTCCAAGTGCGAGGATGATGGTCCCATTGGAGCCAAGAACGCGATTGAACACATCCAGAACCGGATTGCCCCCCAAGGTCCAGCCGGGTTCGGCATAAGACAGGGCCGAAGGTATGCCGACCGTCACGATCAGCCCGATGCCAAGCAGCGTTGCCGTCGCGCTTTTCATTCCCGACCACTGCTCGCGCAGCGCTGCGGTGACCACCTTGGCGCCACCGATACAGGACGAGAGCGCGGCAAGGAAAAGCAGCCAGAAGAAAACCGCATCGAGCTGCGACCCGATGCCGATCGACTCGAACGCCTCGGGCAATGTCACGAAAGCAAGCTGCGGTCCCGCCGCGGGATCCGACCCGGCGGCGAAGACAAGTGGAAAGATCGCAAGGCCCGCCAGGATGGCCACGCCTGAATTCAGGGCCGCAATGGCGACGACGGACCTTGCAACGTTGATGCGTGCAGGAAGGTAGCTGCCATAGGTGATAAGATAACCTTGCCCGATCGTCATGGAAAAGAAGGCCTGCCCGAAGGCCGCGCGCCAAAGGCCCGGATCGTTCAGGCGCGCCGTTTCGGGCGCAAATAGGAAAGTCAGGGCTTTCCCCGAATCGCCTGTAGCGAGCGCGATGAGGGCCAAGCCCAGTATCAAAACCAGCAGCACAGGCATGAGCAGATGGGCGATCCGCTCGATACCGGACAGGCCGAAGGCAAGAATGGTGGCGACCATCACGCCCAGTGCGAGCAGATACCAAAGCGAGTTGTAGCCGCTGATGAAGCTGTCGAAATCGGGTGGCGGCCCGAATGTTGCGCCAACGGCGAAACCGAGCGTCCAGCCCGAGATCACGAAGTAGTAGCTGTCGATCAAAAGGGTTAGCAGCACGGTCAGCCAGCCAAATAGAAAGAAGCCAGGCCCCATGCGTTTGAAGCTGCTGATAACCGAGCCGTGGGCGGAGCGGCCTACTGCCAGCTCCAGGGTTGCAAACGGGATCGCCACGAAAACGACGGCTATGGCATAGGCGAAAAGGAAGACGCCGCCGCCATTTTCTCCGACAAGCGTGGGAAAACGCCAGAGATTTCCAAGGCCGACCCCGGCTGCCGCAGTCGAAAGGACGAAGGCGCGTTCGGATGACCATACGGCATATGGTTGATCACCGCTTTCAGCGGCCTCTCGCGAACTGTCAGTGATTTGCGCTGCGGCTTGCCCGCTTGCCTCGCGGGGTCGCCCGGTCGGTTCACGCGCTCCCATGGGTGGATCGTTCTGACCGGACGTCCCAACCTCTTCTGATCCGACGCGCGCTTCGGGATTGTCTGCATGTCTGGTCATGACGCCTTTTGCATTGCTGCTTTGCGTGGCCGTTCCGTGCGATCACCAGAATAATTGCTGCTATGCCCAGTGAAAACCGGACCGCTCGCAGTCGGTGCTTTCCGTCAGTTCCATTTCGCAAGGAAAAGAGCAGAATCGCATGAAAGCCTCGAACTTCGCCCAATCGCGGCGGGGGTTCATTCCGGCACGAATCTTGATGCAAGTTAGCGTCGCGGCCTATTAATTAGTTTTTATGAATTACTTTTCTTGACGCGCAGCTCTCCCCATTTCATCCGGTTTTCAATAATTAGTGCCACATATTAGAATTAAAAAGTCAAATCCATCAGGATTGAACGACACTCGTAAGGAACCAAAATTTGAAGTAATGGTTAGATATACTATGTAGTTTCGAAGAAAGTGCGAACAATCATTTTGTCATTCTGCAGGTCGCGGTCCCGGCACCGCAATCCCGGTTCGCGTCCGCGCAGTCAAATCAATATGAAAGGCCAATTATGACCGAGAAGAATCCAGAGAAGGGCTATGTGGCGATTTTGGGCTGGTCGCCGAACGCGATCGACGCCATTGATCGTTTTGACCGGCGCTATGTGATTGTCGCGCCGCCCTGGGCCGAGGAATACGCCAAGGCCAATGACATTCCGTTCATCGCTTGGGATTTTGATCGGCTTAACGAGCGCTCGCATGAGATCGCGCACATGCTCAAGGATGAGGGCTGTGACGTCGCGATCCCGTTATTCGAGGAGACCGTCGAATGGGCGGGCGCGATCAATTCGGTTTTGCTCGACAATCCGCGCCTTCTGGGGCAGTCGATGCTGTTTCGCGACAAGTCGCTGATGAAACGGCGGGCGCAGTTGGCGGGCATTCGTGTTGGCATCTTCGAGGAGGCAGACAACCACGCCGACGTGGTGCGCTTTCTCAAGCGCGTGAACCAGACCCTGCTCAAGCTGGAAGGCGACCCCGATGACCCGATCCACTTCAAGGCGTTCGACAAGGCCGGTTGCCTTGGTCACCGCACGATCCGCACTGTCGAGGATGTAGACTCGATTTCCGATGACGAGTTTCCGGCGCTGCTCGAAAGCCATCTGGATGGCTGGGAATTCGCGGTGGAGGCGTGGATCAAGAATGGCAAAATCCAGTTTCTCAACATCTCGGAATATGTGACGCTTGGTTATTCGGTCTTCGTTCCCGCCACGCCGGAACTGGAATCCTGGCGACCCAGGATCGAGGCGGAGATCAACAAGCTGATCAAGGCGTTCGATATCGACTTCGGGTTCATCCATCCGGAATATTTCGTCACCAATGACGGCACGATGTATTTCGGCGAGGTCGCCTATCGCCCGCCGGGCTTCAACGCACTTGAGCTGATTGAGCGGGCCTACGGATTCAACGGCTATCAAGGTATCGTGCTGGCCTTCGATCCCAAGACCACGCAAGAGGAGCTGGAGGCGTTCTTTCCGACGCCAGTCAAGGATGCGACGGGTCATGCGGGGTGTTTCGGGGCCTATCCCCGCCGGCGTGTGGTCGAGCGGATGGACGTCCCCGAGGAAACCGCCAAGGATCCCTATTTCGAGTTTCATGAACTGGCCCAGCCGATGCAGCAGAAGGTGACAAAGCGCACGGCTTTCGGTACGCATTGGGGCCTGGTCTACTTTTTCGGCGAGGATCCGCATCGGCTGCGCGATCTGCTGAAAGCACAGGAAGAGCTTGATTTCTATGTTTGATCATATCGGAGCGCGGCACTGATGGCGGATACCGATCAGGTCGCCGAAGCGGACCGCCTTGCGGCCACGCTTGAAGGCCCGCTGGAGCATCTGCGGCAGGCCCGTCCCTTTGCCAAGCCGCGCTTTCAGGCGCAGGTTCTGGACTTGGCGGGGCGGCTTCTGCGCGCGCCGGGCGGAATAGAGAAGCTTCACCTTCTCGCGCCGCGCATGGATTCGGCGGGGCTCTTTGCCGGCTCCGACTGGGATGCGCCCGCCAACCTGCTTCCGGGCCTCGTTTCGGGAACGCTCGAACATGGCGCGCCGGCATCGGTCTCGGCCGAGGCGGTCAGCCTTTTGCGGCTGCTCGCCGTTGCCAAGGGCGAGGCCGAACACCCCAATATCCACGCTGCCGCCGCGCGGCGTTTCCTGACACAGGTGCTCGCGCTCAATATGCGTCGCTTCTTTGGGGCCACAGACGAAGCGGCCCGCGCCGCGGGCACGCAGCAGATCGCCACTGATGTGCTTTTCCGGTATCTGGCGGATCATGTCGGCTTTCAGGATGTATTGGGCGAACTGGTCGACGAAATCTGGCGCATCCTGCGCCAACGGCCTATTCAGGTCGCGCCCGCCAAGGACATGATCGCGCAGATCGCCATCACCCTGAGCGAGCGCGGTGGCGAGGTCGGGGACAGACGCCTTGGGGCAGACCGCCTCGTTTCGGCTCTGTTCGGCCCGACATCGGCCTGCATGGGCGATCCGGGGCTTGATAGATACCGCGAACGCCTCGCCATTATGGACGAAGCCGATCTGCGCCACGAAGCGCAGGGCCTCGCGCGGGCCATGCACGACACAGGGCTTGTCTCGGATTACCACGCCGCTTTTTTGCTCTGGGTGCTCGATACCGAGCATGATGGCATGATCGCCGACACGCTTGGCTTGGGCAGCACCGGGCGCGATTGCCTGCAGCAGCATCGCGGCCTCGTGATAGAACTGATCCAGCGCGCAGTGCGGCCTGAAACCGCGCAGGCGCTCTATGGGCTGTCGCTGCTGCTTGACCGGGGAGTCCTGCATCACATGCCGATCGCTCCCGCCTTTCGCCGTCAACTGGAGCTCGCGCCTTGCCCGGCCGTTGCCGAGCGGTTGTCGGTCGCTGGCCTGCATGCGGCCCAACCGGCTGATCTGCTTTTGGCGGGGTGCATCCAGGTCCTGGGCCAACCCTTGGGCGTGGGGCAGGGGGCGAATCCGACCTGCCAATCGGCCCGCGCCATTGCGATGTGGGCGCAGAATGATCCCGACTATCTTCTGCATCTGGTGGCGCAGGCGGCGCGAATGGACACTGTGTTGATGCATTTCGAAGGTCGGGCGATCAACTCGGGCGCATTGCCGGAGGGGCTGGCCATTGGCGCGCCGCTCGATGCCGACCCCGTTTCGGTCGTGCTGGTGCCTCATCTGGACCGGATCTATGCCGAGATGGGTCGCCTTTGTGCCGACCGAAATGACGATCCGCATATCTGGATCAACCCCGAATTTCATGGTTGGTGGGTGGGGCGTGTCTGCGCAGTGGCGGTCGACGTTCCGACCGGCGCGCTGGCGGGGGCAGAGGATTTCATCGCCCGCTTTCACAGTGCTTATCATCCAGACTATAATGGCGGTGAGCCTGTCATCCACCCCCAGCCTGCGGGCGTTGCAGCAACCGACGCCGTGGGTCGCTTCGTCGGCTGGCACGCGATTACCATCCTGCGTGTGGCACCGGACCGCGAAGGTGAAATGCGGGTCTATTTCTACAACCCCAACAACGATTCCGGACAGGATTGGGGCGAAGGTGCGGTTGTTTCGACCCACGGCGCAGGAGAGCGTTTCGGTGAGGCATCGCTACCCTTCGAGACATTCGCCTCGCGTCTTTACTTGTTTCACGCCGATGGGATGCGCCCCGCGCCTGCGCGCCGCCCGTCACAAGATACCCTGGAGCGCGTCACACAGGAGGCGCGCAATACATGGGCCGCAGGTCGGCAGGAGATCAGCGGAGACGCGATATCGCGCCTTGCCGCGACGGAACCGACGTGATCCGACCCATGGACCTCGCGCTGTCAGCCGTGAGCGATCCGGGATCGACCCGCGCTGGCGATGGCCTCTGAGGTCAGTTTCCCCCGGCGGCGCCGTCTTGCCTCTGCCGGTGCCCATTGGATTGCATCACCGGAAAGGTCCTAGATCGACCTCGGATTGCCGCTGTCCTTGGCTATAATCCGATGAAAACAGGGGTAGTTGCCAGAGCGGGGGGCGACCCTAAGTCCGGGCCGCCCGTTCCTTTGACGCCTCAACGCTCCGAGATGAGCAGGCAATCGACCGCGATCACACCGTCCGGCCCGGCCAGCACCGGGTTCAAGTCCAGCTCCTCAAGCCAATCCGCCGACGCAGCGCCAAAGCGCGACACAGCGCTGATCATTTGACACAGCGCCTTGCGGTCGACGGCTGGCGCGCCACGCACGCCGTCCAGCATCACCTTGCCTTTCAGCTTTTCGAGCATCCTCGCGGCCTCGGTCTCGGTGACGGGGGCGCGGTTGAAGACGACGTCCTTTTGCACCTCGATCAGGATGCCGCCCATACCGACCATCACCACGGGGCCGAACCCCGGATCGCGGCGCAGGCCGATCACCATCTCGACGGTTCCGCTTCCCATCTGCTGGACGATGACGCCGTCGATCCGCGCTTCGGGCGCGGCCTGGGCTGCGCGGAAGGTGATGCGCTCATAAGCGGCGCGCAGGCTGTCGGCGTCCCCAAGCCCGATCTCGACGCCGCCGGTCTCGGTCTTGTGGAGGATGTCGGGCGACTCGATCTTGAGCGCGACAGGCCAGCCGATGCGCTCGGCGTGTTTGATCGCCTGCTCGCAAGAGGTCGCAAGCCCGACACGCGCCACCGGTACGCCGGCGTCACGCAGCAGGCTGACGGACTTGGTCGTGGAGACGAAGCCGGGGCCGGGCGCGGGCAGGGCGGGTTGATCGGATTTCTCGCCTGCGTCGGCCAGCCGGGATTGACGTGCTTCCTCCCAATCAACCAATGCCGCGATCGCGTCGATCGTGGGCTCGGCGCCGCGCAGGGCGCAAATGCCCAGTTCGCGCAGGGCGCGCAGCCCTTCTTCGGGGGCGGCGACCCAAGACACGACGAAGGGCTTTTCAGTCTCTTCCTTCAGTTCGCGGAATGTCTTGGTCAGTGTGTCGACGAAGCCATCCATGAGCTGCAGCCAAACTGCGGCCACATGCACATCGGGGTCGTCCAGCACAGCTTTCACGCTTTCCTTGAGCATCGAGGGATCGGCGATGAACTGTGCAGTGACATCCACCGGATTTCCCGCGGCACCGAAGGCGGGCAGGATATCGCGCAGGCGTGCAACGGTTTGCTCGGAAAGGTGCGGAACATTCAGGCCAACCTCCTCGGCCCGGTCGCTCATCAGAACGCCCGCGCCGCCCGATTGCGTGACGATACCGACGCCGCGACCCTGTGGGCAGGCCGTGGTGGTGGACATGTCCACGATGTCGAGCATATGTTCCTCGTTGCGCGCGCGGATCACCCCGTACTGGCGCGCGATGCCGTCAAAGACCGCGTCTTCGCCCGCGAGCGCGCCGGTATGGGACGAAGCTGCCCGCGCGCCGGATGCGGTGCGACCGACCTTCGTGACGACCAGCGGTTTGCCGATCTCCATCGCGCGTTGCGCTGCAGAGATGAAGCCCGGCCCGTCGGTGATGCCCTCGATATAGCCCGCCAGCGTGGTGATGCGCGGGTCCTCGACGATGCGCCCGAGGCAATCCGCGAAGGTCACGTCGGTTTCGTTGCCGGTATTCGCGAAATAGCCAAGCCCCAGCCCGCGCTTGCGCGCCAGTGCCGCGATGGCGGTGCCGAATGCGCCCGACTGGGTGACGAAGCCCACCGGACCCGGATTGGTGCTGCCCATACCGTATTGCGTGAACGTGGCGAAAGCCCCGTCGAAGGCGTTGATTATCCCGAGTGTGTTCGGCCCGCAGAGCCGCATTCCGTGGCGCTTTGCGATCTCGACGACCTGGCGTTCCTTTTCGCGACCTTCCTCGCCCATCTCGCCAAAGCCAGAGCTGAACACGATCACGGCGCGCACGCCGGCCTCGCCCGCCGCCTCGAGCTGCGCGGGGACGACCTTGGCGGGAACCGAGATGACCGCGAGGTCCGGAGCCTCACCGATATCGCCGATGGTGGCGAAACAGCGGTGGCCGCCGACATCCTCATATTTCGGGTTCACCGGGAAAATCCGGCCCTTGTAGCCTTTCTCGAGCAGGAATTTCATCACTCGGCCATTGAGCTTGTTGAAGTCGCTCGACACGCCGACGATGGCGATGGAGCGCGGTGAGAGCAAGCAGTCGAGGGCGTCGCGCCCGTTACGGTCCTTCATGGGGTCGTTTCCCTTATTTTCCATGCATCTGCCAATATTCACCGAACAGGTGTTCCTCTCCCGGTTGGTCGAGGGGAATTGTTCGCACGAGATGCGTGATGTTCATGAAGTGGCGGGCGTTGAGGTTCTCGGTAATAGAGTTTCCCGCCCAGGTCCCGCCGCCCATCGAAAGGGTGAATTCAAGCGCGTTGTCGAAACTGCCGCCATTCCCCATGGTATGCGCCTGATTGACCAGAACGCGCACCACATCTATCGACTCGGCCAGGTCCTCGGCATGTGCGGGCGTGGCGGTATGAATGCCGACCGAATGCCCTTTGCCGCAAACGTCCAGAATCGTGTTCAACTGCGCTTTTGCATCTTCGATATCGCGCACGCGGTAAACCGTCAGTACCAGCGACAGTTTTTCGTCGGTGAACGGGCTGTCGGGGTCGGGCCGGTCTTCCTCGACCATGAAGAAGCGTGCGTCCCGCGCCTCGGGGCCGAGTTCGAAGATATGCCTGAGCGTTTCGGCATCCTTGGCAATGACCTGGCGGTTCAACTTGCCGTCGCTCCAGAGCCTTTCACGGATGCGCGCCTTTTCGTCCGAGGTGCAGAGATGGCCACCTGCCCGACGCAGCGCTGCGATCGCGTCGTCATAGACGGATTCGTGGATCAATACCGAGTTCTCGGAAGAACAGGAGGTGGCGTTGTCGAAGGTCTTGGAGCGGCAGATTTTGGCCGCGGCATCATCCAGATCGGCGCTCGCATCGATGACGACAGGCACATTTCCCGCGCCGACACCGATGGCTGGTGTTCCCGACGAATATGCGCGCCGGACGTTGTTCTGCGAACCAGTCACCACGACGAGGTCGGCCTGTTCCATCAGTTCCTGCGTCAGCGCCTTGTTGACAGGTTGCGGGAGGATCTGCACCAAATCCGCCGGATAGCCGCATTTCTCAAGTTGCGCGCGCATGAAATCAACGGCGGCCGAGGTCGCGCCCCATCCTGAAGGCGAGGGCGCAATGATGACGGCGTTTCGGCTTTTGAGGGCGAACATGGCCTTGTTGACGGGCGTGGCGGTCGGGTTGGTCGAGGGTGTCACGGCGGCGACCACGCCCACCGGCTTGGCGTATTTGACCATGCCTTTCTTGGGGTCGTCTTCGATCACGCCAACACTTCGCACCCTGCTGAGGTCGCGCAGGCAGCCAAAGGTCTTGCGCTGGTTCTTGACGATCTTGCTATCGACGTCGCCGAGTCCCGTCTGCGCCACGGCCATTTCTGCCAGCTCTCTTGCCCGTCCCGGCTCATAGATGGCCCAGGCGAGGGCGGTCACGGCCTCGTCGGCTTGGGCCTGCGTGGCGTTGGCGAATTGGGCCATCGCAGTACGCGCCTTTCCAATAAGCCCGTCGATCGTGGTTTTCGGTTCTGGTGAAACCATGTTGCGCTCCTTCCTGTTATCCGGCGAAGGCCCGGATGCCCGTCTGCGCGGCACCCAGCACCAGTGAGTGGATGTCGTAGGTTCCCTCGAGCGTGTTCTCGACCTCGAGGTTCAGCATGTGGCGCACGACATGATACTCGTCCGAGATGCCGTTGCCGCCATGCATGTCGCGGGCCGTCCGGCATATTTCCAGCGCCTTGCGGGCCGCGTTGCGCTTCACGAGCGAGAACATCTCAGGTGTTGCGCGCCCTTCGTCTTGCAGGCGGCTGAGCCGCAGGGTCGCATGCAGGGATAGCGCGATCTCGCTTTGCATTTCGGCGAGTTTCGCCTGTACCAACTGGCTTGCAGCGAGCGGGCGACCGAATTGTTCACGCTCCAGCACGTAATCGCGCGAGGCTTCCCAGCAGAATTCGGCGGCGCCCATTGATCCCCAGCAGATCGCCAGCCGCGCGCGATTCAGACAGGTCAGCGGCGCCGAAAGACCTTTTGCCAAGGGCAGAACCTGAGCCTGCGGCACAAAGACATCGTCCATGGCGATCTCGCCGGTCGGCGAGGCACGGACAGAGAATTTGCCCTCGATCTTGCGCGTCTCAAGTCCGCTTTGACCGCGTTCGAGGATGAAGCCGCGCACCGTACCCTCGTCATCGCGCGCCCAGACCACGAAGACATCCGCGATGGAGGCATGGGTGATCCAGACCTTGTTGCCGCTCAGGCGATAGCCGCCATCCACCGTGCGGGCGCGGGCGCGCATCCGGGATGGGTCCGATCCGGCGTCGGGTTCGGTCAGGCCGAAACAGCCGATACGTTCCCCGCGCGCCATCGGCGGGAGATATTTTCCCTTCTGCTCTTCGCTTCCGAAGAGGTGGATCGGCGTCATGGCCAACCCGCCCTGCACGCCACAAGCCGAGCGGAACGCGGCATCGACGCGTTCAAGTTCGCGCGCGACAAGACCATAGGCGGTATAGCTTGCGCCGGCGCAGCCATAGCCGTCGATCTGCATGCCCAGGAATCCCATCTCGCCGAGTTCACGCATGATATCGGGGTCGAAGGTTTCGTGCCTGTGCCAGTCCAGGATCAGCGGCATCAGGCGTTTTTGCGCAAAGTCGCGGGCCGCGTCGCGGATCATCCGCTCTTCCTCGTCGAGCAGATCCTCGATGAACAGCGGATCGCGCCAGTCGAAACTTGGTTTTGCGGTATCCGCCATCAAAGCACTTCCATAACGATCGCGATGCCCTGGCCCATGCCGATGCACATGGTCGCGAGCGCATATTTTCCGCCGCGGCGTTTGGTTTCGTGAATGGCCGTCAGGGCGATGCGAGGCCCCGAGGCGCCCAAGGGATGGCCGATCGCAATGGCGCCGCCATTGGGATTCACCCGGTCGTCCCCTTCCGCGATATCAAGCCCTTTCATGCAGGCAAGAACCTGAGCGGCAAAGGCCTCGTTGATCTCGATAACCGACATGTCCGAAAGCGAAAGCCCCGCCCGCTCCAGCGCCAGTTTTGAGGCCGGAACAGGGCCGTAGCCCATGGTCCGCGGGGGCACGCCGGCCACGCCGCTGGCAAGGATACGGGCGATCGGTTCGCGGCCGATCCTGTCGCCTGCGGCACGGCTGCCCATCATCAGGGCCACCGCGCCGTCATTGAGGCCCGAGGCGCTGCCGGCGGTAGTGACACCTGCGGGGTTGAGGGCGCGAAGGCCGGACAGCCCCTCGAGGTCCGTTTTGGGCCGGGGGTGTTCGTCGGTGTCCACGGTGATGTCTTCGCGCCCACGACCGCCGGGAACAGAGATCGGTGTGATCTCGTCGTCGAACAGGTTGTTTTCATGCGCGCGGGCCCAGCCTTGCTGGGAGCGCAAAGCGAAAGCGTCGCTTTCGTCGCGGCTGATACCGTGTTCCTGCGAGAGATTGTCGGCGGTCTGGGGCATCGAGTCGTTTCCGAATTCCTTTTCCAGCCGTGGGTTCGGGAAGCGCGCGCCAACCGCGCTGTCATACCAGTCGAGTTGGCGGGCAAAGGGCCGGGCATGTTTTCCGATCACGAAAGGCGAGCGGCTCATGCTTTCGACGCCGCCCGAAATCACCACGTCGCCTTCGCCACAGGTCAGGGCGTGCGCGGCGGAGATCATCGCGCCCAGCCCGCTTCCGCAGTTGCGCTGGACCACCGTGCCCGGCACCTCGATGGGCAGTCCGGCGCGCAATGCGGCGTGGCGCGCGACGCAGCGGCTGTCTTCGCCCGCTTGGTTGCCACAGCCCACAATGACATCGTCAATGGCGCTCCCGTCCAGCGTCGCGCGGGACATGAGCGGGCGGATCACCTCGGCAAGCAGATCATCGGGCCGGATGCCGGACAGCGCGCCGCCCGAGCGTCCGAAGGGGCTGCGCAGACCGTCGTAGATATAGGCATCGAGCATTGTTCATTCCTTTCGAAAGGCATCGTTTCTGTTGTTGCGTCCGCGCGATTCAGTTGCGCGCCGGGGTTTCTGGCGTTTTTGCAGACAGACCGAGCGCGGCGCGCCTGCGCAGCCACGGACCGGTCCTGTAGCGCGGATCGCCGGTGCAGTCGCTCATCCCTTCCAGGATCTTCAGAATGCGGGTGATTCCGAGTTTGTCTGCGAATTCGAGCGGGCCGCAGGGATAATTGAGGCCCAGTTTCACGGCCCGGTCGATATCGTCCGGCGTTGCGATTCTGTTCTGGGCGACGCCGGAGCCGATCGCGGTGATCATCGCCACGATGCGTTGTGCCACGAAGCCGGGACTGTCTTGTATGGGCGTAACCGGCGTTCCATCAAAGGCCAGCATGGCATGTGTTTTCGTCATCACGTCGGGACGGGTCACGATGGTTTTCATGGCCGTGCGGCGGCCACTGAAGCCGAATAGCGGGTCGATGGCGACGGTATGTTCCGGATCAAGCCCGGCCTGCGCGGCATGGGTGCTGGCGTCTGTTCCCAGCGGGGCGATGAGAATGATGGAGTCTTCGCCTGGCTGCGCGCCCTCATCGAGTTCGGCGCCTGATGCGCGGACGATCTCTTGCAGCGCGGCGCAGTCTTCGCCCGGTTCCACCCAGAACGTGCCGCCTTCGAATGCGGGGGCCTCGGGTTCTTCCGGTCTCTGCTGCTTGCCATCCAGATAGGTGTAATGACCTTGGTGCGTCTTGCGTCCGAGCAGACCGGCTTGCATGCGCTGTCCCATGAGCATGGCGGGACGGAAACGCGGTTCGTGGAAGGACTGCTCGTAGATCTCTTTGGTTGCGGGGTGCGTCACATCCAACGCGGTCAGATCCAGAAGCTCGAACGGCCCCATGCGGAAACCAGCGGCATCGCGCATGATCCGATCCACCGCGGCAAAGTCCGCGACACCCTCCGCCACCAGATTGGTGGCTTCGAGCGTATAGCCCCGGCCGACTTGGTTCACCAGGAAACCGGGCGCATCTGCAACGCGAACCGGGGTTCGGCCCATGATTTCGCCCAGTGCGACGAGCTTGTCGATCACCTCCTGATCCGTGCGAATCCCCGCGATCACTTCAACCAGGGGCATCAAGGGCACCGGATTGAAGAAATGGAACCCGGCGACCCTTTCGGGGTGATTGCAAGATGCTGCAAGGCGCGTGATCGAGAGCGACGAGGTGTTGCTTGCGAGGATGCAATCGGGGCGCGTCGCCTCTTCGAGAGCGCCGAACACCTTGGCCTTGAGTTCGATATCCTCGCTCACCGCCTCAATGACGACGTCGGCCCCGGCAAAGGCCGCCAGATCGTCTGCTCCGGTCAGCCGGCCCTTGGCGACCTCGGCGTCTTCGGGGGTCATCCTGCCTTTTTCGACTGCGCGGTCCAACATCCCCCGAATGAACGTGATTGCCTCGGTGGTGGCTTCGGATCGTGTATCGTAAAGCAGAACGTTACAGCCTCCGGTTGCGGCAACCTGCGCGATGCCGCGCCCCATTGCGCCGGCACCCACGATCCCCACGTGTGAGGTTTCGTTGTCTACCATCGTTATTTTCCTTTGAATTCGGGCTTTCGTTTCTCGATGAAGGCAGTCATGCCTTCTGTCTTGTCCTCGGTGTCGAAAAGGGTGTCGAAGGTCCGCCGCTCAAGCATCAGGCCTGCATCAAGCGAAGAGTCCTGCCCGGCAAGCACGACTTCCTTGATGCGACGCGCGGCCAGCGGGGGCATGGCGGCGATCTGGTCGGCCAGTTCCAGTGCCCGGTCGAGAACATCCGCGTCGGGCACGCATTCGCTCGCAAGGCCCATGTCGAACGCCTCGCGCCCGGTTATCGGATCACCCGTCAACATCATCTTCATCGCCTTGAACTTGCCGATCGCTCTTGGCAGGCGCTGTGTTCCGCCGCCTCCGGGCATGATGCCCACCTTGATCTCGGGCTGCGCGAACTTCGCGGACTCTCCGGCGATGATGATGTCGGCGTGCATCGCGAGTTCGCAACCGCCGCCAAAGGCCACGCCCCGAACCGCCGCTATGAAGGGAATGGGGCATTGGGCGATGACCTGCCACATCCGCCGCACATTGGAGCGGGTGATTTCGGCGGTGCCCATTCGCGCCATGTCCTTGAGATCGGCCCCGGCGACAAAGGCCCGCTCATCACCGGTCACGATGACACATCGCGCTTCCGAGTCGTCATAAAGCGCTGCGAATCGTCTGGTCAGGACCTCTCGTAGATCGGCGCTAAGCGCGTTGCGCGATTCTGGACGGTTCAGTCGTAAAAGGATCGTCCCGGTCTCGCGACGCTCTTCGAGAATAAGGTCTGACATCAATCTTTCTCCTCAAAGCAAGTGATTTCACGCTACAAAGATACTATGATTGGAATGACATAAAAACAATAACAATTTTCTGGACGGGTTGAGCGTTTGTTTGCTAGCATGAGTGGAGTTTCGGGGGATTTTGCCCCCGGTTGATCGGCGCGCTGCGCGGCGAAGCAAGGGATCGGATGATGGACGTTCTGAGGAAGAGCCCCGGCAAGTTGTATCTCCATGTGGCGGATATTCTGCGCCAGAGATTGCGCGCGGGTGCGTTGAAGCCGGGCGACCGGCTCAAGCCCATTTCCGAGCTGGCTGACGAGTTCGGGGTTGCTACGGTGACTATCCGTCAGGCCGTCGCCATCCTCGAGGGAGAGGGCAGGCTGAGGCGCCAGCAGGGAGCGGGTACGTTCGTCACGCAAAGCGAGACTGGAGGTGACACGTTCGCCGTCGGGCTCGATTGGCCCGAGCTGTTGGACATGGTGACCAAGACCGATCCGCGCCTGATCGAAAAGCGCGAGGGTGTCGCGCTCAAGGCCGCCGATCTCAAAGGGGGGATGGCGGCACCGTCCTATGTTTTCCTGCGCAGGGTCAATTCACTGAAGGGACTCGATTGCCTCGTGGCTGACGCCTACATCTCCTCGGACCTTTACGCCCGCTGCCCGGAGCGTTTCGACAACGAGACGATCATTCCCGTGATCGAGTCGTTACCGGGTGTGACTATAGCGCAGTGCCACCAGACCCTGACCATCGGGCAGGCCGATCTAGACAAGGCATCGCTCCTGGGCTTGCCGCTCAGCGCGCCGCTCGGAGATATTCAACGCATCCTCACGGCCCCCGACGGGACCGTGCTTTATTTCAATGATGTCTCCTATCGCGGGGACATGGTGAAATTCGAGATCAGTCTCGATCTGACCGCGGAGGAGGAGGAGAAAATGCCTTTGCGGGACTAAGCGGACGTTTCGGCGATCCGTTCAACGGGCGCGGAAAAATGCGCTCACATAAAAAATGTATTGGGAGGATACAAATGACCAAAATGAAACTTTTGAGCGGACTCGCGTTCGCAACAATGACGGCCATGCCTGTGGCTGCACAAGACTATCCGGCGCAACCGGTGCAGTTGACCGCCCCCTATGGACCTGGCGGTGCCTCTGACCTTGCAGCGCGCAATCTGGCCAATGTCGCGCCCGATTTCCTGGGCCAGCCAGTTCTGGTGACCAACCGCTCCGGCGCCGGTGGTGCGACCGGGTCGGCCTATGTGAAAAACTCGGACCCGGACGGCTACAACCTGCTGCTGGCCAGGATCGGCTCGCACAGCATTTCGCCGGCTCTCAAGTCGAGCATGCCATACGAGTGGGATGACTTCACCTATCTCAGTCTTCTCGAGATCAACCCGGCGGCCTGCGCCACGGCATCGTCGAAGCCGTATGAAAGCCTGGACGATCTTCGCGCCGCGATCGAGGAAGCCCCCGGTGCCGTGACATATAGCTCGGCAGGGGTGGGCACGCTTCACCATCTGGGCGGGATCATGTTGCTGGACGAGATGGGTTTTGACGACCCGGGTGTCGCCGCAACGCATATTCCGTTCCAGAGCGGCGGTGCCGCGGCAGCCGCGGCCGCGACAGGGCAGGTCGACTTCGTCTGCTCCAACATCTCGGCCATCATCAGTCAGATCGAGGGGGGCCAGTTGCGCCCGCTGGTCGTGACGACACCCGAGCGCGTTGAGTCACTGCCGGACGTGCCGACCGCCTCGGAACTGGGCCATCCCGCTCTTGAGGCGCTTGTTGGTTGGTCTGGGCTCGTCGGTCCGCCGGGTATGAGCGATGAAGTTGTCTCGACTTGGACCGATGTGCTTCAAGATGTTGCAAGCGACGAACGGTGGGTCAATCAAACCAAGTCTCTTGGGTCGGTTCCGATGATGCTCTCGCCCGAAGAGACCATCGACTTCGTCGAGAACCAATACACCACCTTCAGGGGTCTGGTCGAAGAACTGGGCCTTCAGATCGACTAAATCCTGCTCAGGCCAGTGTGGCCGGTTCGCCGGCCGCACATCCACCACCTGGAAATCAATCCGCCAATACCGGAGGCACTGTCCGTGAAGACCGTTCACAAGCGAGACTTCGTGCTTGGGCTTGTCGTGTGCGCCCTGGCGTTGCTCGTTCTTTTCGGGATACTCCCGTGGGCGGTCAAGACGCCACGGGTCATTCCCAACCTGGCGCTTTCGCCCACTTTCTGGCCGCGCATCATTCTTGTCAGCATGGCCGGGCTAAGCGCCTTTCTCGCCATTCACACCTTTTATGAAGCGAACAAAGAGCGGGGCACGGCCCCGGATGAAGGCGACGAACAGCCCTTCGACCTGAGCGATCTTCGTGTGATCATGGCAGCGTTGCTCATGGTGCTTTTCTGCGCTTTGCTCAAGCCCCTCGGCGTGGTTCTGCCGGCGATTGCGATGCTCTTCGGAATGATCGTGATGCATGGGCGCCAAGAATGGCCCAAGGCCATCGGCATTTCGATCGCGACCGTGCTCATTCTCTACATGTTCTTTCGGTACGTCGCCAAGGTCCCGGTGCCACTGGGCCCTTTGAATGGATTGCTTTGAGGTGCTGAAGCCATGATCGAGAACCTTTCGGACGCGCTCGTCCTCTTTCTGAATGTCTACAATATCATCGCTCTGGCGGGAGGGATCGGTATCGGCGTCATCGTCGGGGCGATCCCGGGGATGACCTCGACGATGGCGGTCGCGCTGACGCTTCCATTCACCTTCACGCTTCCGCCTGTTACGGGAATACTTCTTCTTCTGGGTGTCTACAAAGGCGGCGTGTACGGCGGCTCGATTCCTGCGATCCTGGTCAGGGCGCCCGGCACCCCGGCGGCCTCCTGCTCGGTACTGGATGGTTATCCGTTGGCCCAGAAAGGGCAGGCCGGCAAGGCGCTGGATATAGCGCTTTATGCGTCTTGTTTCGCAGATCTCGTATCCAACCTGTCGCTCATCCTTCTGGTGGGATATCTTGCCCAGCTCGTTACGAGCTTCGGTCCCCCCGAGAACTTCACCCTGATTTTCTTTTCGCTGACGATCATAGCTTCGGTTTCGGGTGACAGCCTACTGCGCGGCTTCATCTCGGCAGGCGCAGGGTTGTTGCTGGCGACCGTGGGGCTGGATCTCATTTATGGAACCGACCGTTTCACCTTCGGCAACTCCGATCTTTTGGGGGGGCTGGCCTTCATCCCGCTTCTGATCGGCCTTTTCGCGATTCCTGAAATCCTAAATGGCTATGCCAAGCGTGGCTCAACCGGCAAAGTCGCCGCCGACCCGAGCGGCTCGCGGGCGACGTTCGCCGATTTCCGCTACTGTTTCCGTTCGATTCTGCGCGGTAGCCTGATCGGTGTCGTGCTGGGCGCGATTCCGGGCATCGGCGGCGCGCCTTCGGCTTTCGTTTCCTATTCCGAAGCAATGCGTCGCTCACCCAACCGGAAGAATTTTGGCAAAGGAGAACTTGAAGGCGTGGCGGCCGCGGAGGCGGGCAACAACGGCGTTGCCGGCTCGACGATGATTCCGCTTCTGGCACTCGGAATTCCGGGAGACGTGATCACGGCGGTCATTCTCGGGGCATTCATGGTTCACGGGCTGCGCCCGGGTCCGATGCTGTTCGAGCAGAACATCGACCTGATCTATGCGCTGTTCATCGGGATTTCGATCAGCTCGCTGTTCCTGTTGATCATCGGCAAGACTGCGATCCATATGTTCAAGCACATTGCCTCAATCCCGACGAGCTATCTTTACCCGGTGGTCATGGTGCTTTGCGTCTTCGGCGCATACGCGGTCAACAACTCCTTTTTCGACATCTATGTGATGGTCGCCTTCGGCATTCTCGGCTTCTTGATGATGCGCATGCATGTCCCCTCGGCACCTTTCCTGATCGCCTTTATTCTCGGTCCGATGCTGGAGGACAGTTTCCGCCAGTCGCTGTTGATGTCCCAGGGTAGTCTTTTGATTTTCGCAAGAAGCTGGATCACATGGATTTTCTGGTCGCTCACCATTCTATCGGTCGTGCTGATGGTCCGACGGCATATGGCGGGAAGGTCGGCTGAAAAGGCTCTGCCTGTGGTTCCCGAGGAAAAACGCGATGGTTGATGGGCTGCACATCGAGAAAGAGGGGCGCGTCACGATCTTCACGATCAGCCGCCCCGAAAAGATGAACGCGATCGACAAGGATATGGCGCGTCAAATTCAGGAGGGGTTTGCCGAATTTGATCGTTGCAAAGATCAGCGGGTCGCGATCCTGACCGGTGCCGGAGAGAAGGCATTCACCGCTGGCGCGGATCTTGAGGATTTCCCCGAGCTTTGGCGCTGCATGCCCGGAATGGGGATTACCACGGCAAAGCCCGTGATCTGCGCCATTGATGGCCATTGTATCGGCGGGGGTATCGTGCTTGCCGCGCTATGCGATCTTTGCGTTGCGACGCGGCGGAGCAAATTCCTTTACCCCGAGGGCAAGATTGGTATGACCGGTGGGCTGATTGCTTCGCTTGCTGCCAGGCTGCCGCACAAGATGGCGATGGAGATCATGCTTCTGGGCCGCTCGGTCGATGCCGGACGTGCCTACGAGATGGGGCTGGTCAACGAGGTTGTCGAACCGGGCAAGCATCTGGATGCTGCACGTGCGATGGCAAACGAGATGGCCGCAATGGCGCCTCTGGTCCTCCAGACATTGAAGCAGACCGTGGTGTCGGACATGCTGACGCCGGCACCTGCCGAACGCATGGGGCGTACCATGAGAGACCTCGACCGCGTCGAAAGCAGCGAGGACCGGCAAGAGGGTCTAGCCGCTTTTCGCGAAAAGCGGCAGGCACAATTCCGGGGAAGTTAGCGGAACCAGTTTGCAGTGGCCCTGGACGCTCGAAAGAGGATCATCCGGATCGCTCAGCGGCGAATGGCGCTGACCAGTTGCTCAAGAAATGCCTGCAAATGCGCCGGGTCAAGCCACCGCATCACTGCGACGATGTCATCATCGGGGTTGATCCAAAGACAGTTGCCGCCCGCACCCAGGGCGCTGAAGGCTGTCGATGGCAGCCTCGGATTGGCATCGCGCCCCTGGTTGAGCCACCAAAGGAAGCCGTATTTATCGAGCGTCGGCGTCGGTTTGAGCGATCGCTTCATCCAGTTTTGCGGCAGGATCTGCTCGCCCTCCCAGACACCGTTCCGACTGATGAACAGGCCAAATGCCGCATGATCATGCGCGCTGATGAACATCCCGCCGCCCCAATGGCCGCCGCCCGTTACCGATTGGACCCGCTCACCGCCAATATCGACCCATGAGGTGGAATAGCCTTCCCATCTCCATCTGTCAGAGGCGCCGATCCGGTCCATGATCCGCCCACGCAGGATTTCGGGCAAGGGGCGGCCAAACCGGCAGAGCAAGGCATAGGCCAACGCATTCACGCGCACATCGTTATACTCGTAATAGCTGCCGGGGCGGCCCACCTCTCGCAACTGCCCCTTGCGGCTGTTATCGGCACCGACACCGATCTGACGGTAATGGTCGACCTGATCGTCCTTGCCAAAAATCTCGCCACGCCACTCGCTGTTCATCTGAAGCATATGGCGCCAGGTGATCTCGGCATTTTGGGAGCTTGAGAAATAGGGCCCTTTAACGGTCTCGCCGACCGGCGCATCCAGATCGGTGATCAACCCGTCCTTCACGGCGAGCCCCGCAAGAACCGACAGGTAGCTTTTGGCGATGGAGAACGTCATGTCGGGGCGATCCGCATCACCCCATTCGGCTACCTTCTGCCCGCGGTGCAGGACAACGCCGGCGGGGCCGCCGCGTTCGGCGACGGGGCCAATGATCTCGGTCCAGGGGCCGGTTTCCTTCCACTCGACATTTCCGACATAGGCGCCATCGGGATAATACATGCTGCGGGGCCACTGCGTTTCGTGGGTCAATGCAAAGTCGATGACAGGCTGAAGGGCAGGGCTGGCTGCGAAGGACGTCATGGCAATGGCCTTATGATATCGATGTTATTCATTTTTCAAGCACGACGCGATTTCGTGCGGTGCCGCGGCGCGTCTGTTTCTCATTATGGCTTTGATTGGCCGCGACTAGGGGTGCTTCAGCGGCGCAGCACGCGGTCGGTCAGGTTGAGGCGATTGGAGATGACGGGCGCAAGGCTTTGGGCGAGGCCGGGATCCCCGCCTTGGATCTGTTCGAGTTCGTCAAGCCGGTTGGTCGCCACGAGTTGCAGCGCATCATGCCGGATCGCGCCCGAGGCATCGCGCGGCAGTGTGGCGACGGGTTGCATGAGTTCAGGGGCCGGCTCGGGGGCGAGCGAAGCAAGATCGTCGCGCGACAGCGACGTTTCCACGAACGCGTAGAGACCCACGCCCTTTGCGGGCAGCGCATAGGTGCAGAGTGCCAGGTCGCTGATCTGCGGATGCGCCAGCAGCGCGGCGCGCAGGGCGGGGCCGTCGCGTTCGACGCGGTCTTCTGTGCCTTCGCCATCGGACCAGTTCATCAGTCGACGGGTGACGAAGTTATAGAGCCGTTTTCCGGTCGCCATCCAGATGCGCGCGGGCAAAGCCTTTTGCGCCAGCATCTTCTGTTCGGCAGGGGTCAGCAGATGCGGCGCGTAGGCGCGTTTCTGCTTGAGCAGGTGGCGCAGGTCTTCGCGCGCCATGACCCGAAAGAGCTTGCCCCGGCGGCGATGTACCGAGGCGAGCTGAAAGTCGATCACGGCGGCGCGCCCATCCGGAGTCATCAGCCAGTTCTGCGGTTTGGCGATGTCATTATGAGTGACGCCGGCGCGGCGCATCTGACGCAGCAGGCGACGGGCGTCGCGATACCAGAGAGCCTCGCTTGGGCGCGCGAGTTGTAGCGGCGTGCCGCGTGTCCAGCTGCGAAGGAGGCCGGTCTTGTCGACGCGCACCAGCACCGGGCAACCCTCGATGCCCTGAACGGCGCGCAGGGCGCGGATTTCACGGCGCGCCAGTGCCCAGGCGACGGGGCGCGCATAGAGCGGCACATCGTCGAGCTTGCGCAGGACGACGGGGAAATCCTCGACCCCGTCGAGACGGCCCGACACGGTTTCCGAAAAGATGTCGCGCTTATGCACGGTCTCGGGCGTGAAGCGGGCGTGGGTGATATTGGCGTCAATCTGCATCGCGCCCGTCTTAGTGGCTTTCTGTTGACAGGGGAAGAGTGCGCGCCCGGCTGTGAATGCCTAG
>CAZMZS010000020.1:0-32559 GCA_964570675.1 uncultured Roseovarius sp.
TATGGCGCCATCGCCGAGCAGATCCGGCGCCTTCGTGCCGAAGGGATCGATTACCGGATCATTCCCGGCGTGCCGGCCTATGCGGCGGCGGCGGCGGCGCTGGGGCAGGAGCTGACCGTGCCGGAACTGGCGCAGTCCATCGTGCTGACGCGGGTGTCGATGAAATCGACCTCGATGCCGGCGGGCGAGACATTGGAGAATTTCGCCCGAAGCGGCGCGACGCTGGCGATTCATCTGGGGGTGCGGGCGCTGCGCGAGATCGAGCGCGCGCTGATCCCCCATTACGGCGCGGATTGCCCGGTGGTGGTGGCCTGCCGGGTGGGCTGGCCGGATGAGCTGTTCATTCGCGGCACGCTCAGCGACATTCGCGAGAAGGTGCGCGCCGAGAAGATCACGCGCACCGCGCTGATCATGGTGGGGCCGGTGCTTGGGGAGGTCGCGGATTTCAAGGAAAGCGCGCTTTACGATCCTGAGCATCCGCATGTTCTGCGCCCGAAAGCGACGCGGCGCGGCTGATTTCCGGATCGCCCCCGAGTTTTCACGTGACGGTTACGTTTTGGTGCGACAGACTGGAACGGTATTTGGAAAGAAGCGTGAACATGACGACATATTTACCCCCCGATGTTCAGGCGGGCCTTGATGAGGCGCGCAAGAAAGGCTGGAAGGCGAGCCACCGTTTGCGGGTGCGCGCCGGCGAGGACACATACCGCGTGTTGCGCGCCTGGGAGGGCGGTTTTGCGCTCGAGGCCGAGGGCGCGCCGCATCTGCGCGGGCTGGTCGATCTTTACGACGGCCCCAAACACCTGTCGCAATGCCTGATCGTGGCCTCGGAGGAAGAGGGCGGAGAGATGCGATTCGAGCTCAAGCGCGTGACCGAGGCGAGCGATCGTCAGCCGCTGGATTTCGTGCGCGACCCGGAGGCGCCTGTCGCGCTGATCGCGAGCGATTGAGGCCGGGTTCCGCAGACCGCGCATATTGCAGCCTTCGCGTTTAGCGCCAGAGCGCCGCGCAGGCGCACCCCCGGCTGTGATCGGGAAGCAGGCCGGACGGTATGGGATGTTTCGCCCGGTTATCGCGTCTCGCTGCCATCGCTTTTGGACTGGGCGATTTTCTCAAGCGCTTCGGCGATGCGCGCCTGTTGGGCGGCCTTTCTCTTGCTTGAACGGAGGGTCAACCAGAGCGGCACGCCAAAAATAACCAGCAACAGCAAAATACCCGGCAGCCCTATGTTGTTCAGCATCCTGTTCCCCTGTTACGCAAAGACCAGCTTACATCTGATAAACTAAGCTGTCGGCGCGCAAAAGCGCAAGGAGAGCCAGCCCGAAGGGTGCCTTTTGCGGCGAGCCGGCAGAAATTCTGGCGTGGGCCTGTGCCGACCGGTCAGGATTGCTTTTCGAAGATGATGATGACCGACCCCAGCGTCACGCCCGCCTTGCGCATATAGGCGCGGTTCAGGACACGGGTTTCGGAAAGCTGCCACATCCAGTCATCGAAATGCACCCGCGTGGTGCCGTCGCGCGTGGGCAGGTCGATCAGGTAGGTCCAGTTGAACGTATCGCCCTGTTCGGTGCCCCGCGCGGTGCCGATCACGCCCGGCGCGGTGCCTTCCCAGCTTTCCGGACCGGTCTGGCGCAGGGTCCAGATGCGCTGTTCGGTGCTGCCGTCGGCATAGGTGAAATCCTCGGTCAGGGTGAGGGTTTCACCGTCCCATGTGCCTTCGATCATGACCTCGAAGCGGCGGCGCACCGTGCCGAAGCGATCCTGGAACTGGCCATGGGCCACGGTCGTGCCCGCGAAGAATTCCTGCAATTCGAAATCCTGGCTGCTGAGTACGGGGTCATCGAGAGAAGGGCGCCCCGAACAGGCGGCAAGCAGGGTGAGGGTGGCGAGGCCGAAAGCGGCGGCAAGGGCGCGGATCATCGGGAACTCCGGTTGCGTCTACCGGCGGTCAGGTAGACCGCGGCGCGCGAAGGGCAAGGGCCGCGCGCGCCGCGGGCCATGTCATTGCAGGTCGGCGAAGGCCTCTTGCAGGCGGGCGACGGCCTCCTCGACGCGGGCGCGCGGTGTCGCGAGGTTGAAGCGAAGGAAGCTTTCGCCGCCGGTGCCGAAGCTGGGGCCGTGATTGACGGCGATGCGGGCGTCCTTTTCGACGCGCGCGGTGAAATCGCCGGCGTCCATGCCGGTGCCCGCGAAATCGACCCAGGCGAGATAGGTGGCCTCGAGCGGCATCGAGGCGAGGCCGGGGATCGTTTCGATGCCCGCATCGAATAGCCGCCGGTTGCCGTCGATGTAGCGCACCAGGGCGTCAACCCATCGGGCGCCCTCGGGGGAATAGGCGGCTTTGGCCATGACCAGGCCGAAAGAGTTGGGCGACATGCCAAGCGCGCCCATGCGAGCGGCGAAACGGGCGCGCAGGGCTTCGTCGGCGATGATGACATTGCCGATATGCGCCCCGGCGATGTTGAAGGTCTTGGTGGTGGCGCTCATCATCACCAGCCGGTCGGCGATGCGGTCATCCACCAGCGGCATGGCGATATGGGACTGGCCGGGCATCACGAGGTCATGGTGAATTTCGTCCGAGACCAGGATCAGGTCATGGCGGCGGGCGAAATCGGCGACGCCCTGAAGCTCGTCGCGGGTCCAGACGCGGCCGCCGGGATTGTGCGGCGAGCAGAGCACGAGCATTTTTTCCGAGCCGTCCATCATCGCGTCATAGGCGTCGAAATCCATGACGTAGCGGCCGTTTTCCATGGCCAGCGGGCATTCCACCACGCGCCGCCCGGCGGCTTTGATGACGCGGGCGAAGGCATGGTAGACGGGGGTGAAGAGGACCACCCCGTCGCCCGGTTCGCTGAAGGCGTCGACGCACAGGCCGGTGCCGTTGACAAGGCCGTGGGTGGTGAAGACCCATTCGGGTTCGACCCGCCAGCCGTGGCGTTCCTGCATCCACCAGCGGATGGCGGAGAGGTAGCTGCGATCATCCCCGTAATAGCCGTAGATCCCGTGATCGACCATGCCTTGCAGCGCGTCCGAGATGCATTGCGGCGGCTGGAAATCCATGTCGGCGACCCACATCGGGATGCCGTCGCTGGCGGGCACACCGTAGATTTTCTCCATCATGTCCCATTTCTGGGAATGGGTGCCGTGGCGGTCGATGATGCGGTCGAAATCCATTCGGGTCTCCTTGCTGGTTCTGCGGGCAAGCTATACGCTGTCGGCGCGGGGTTGTAGGGCGGATGCTACGGCGACGGATATTCTGATATCTTTCGAAATATTGGAAGTGTGTTCTGTTAGTTTCCTATAAAATAGGATAGTTTACCATATTTATGGTATATAATGGAATATTATCTTGCCATCAGTCGCTCTGGCCGCCGCCTGTCGAAAGATTGGCCCATTGCGCGGCCAGCGGGCATGACCTAAATCCTCCCGCATGATACGGCCCATCCTGATCCACCCCGATCCGCGCCTCAAACGGATCTGCACGCCTGTCGACGATCTGTCGGACGGGTTGCGGGCCCTGGCAGATGACATGTTGCAGACCATGTATGATGCGCCGGGCATCGGGTTGGCGGCGCCGCAGGTCGGGGTGTTGGAGCGGCTGATCGTGATGGATTGCGTCAAGGAAGAGGGCGAAGAGCCCCGTCCGCTGGTGATGTTCAACCCCGAGATCCTGGCGGCTTCGGACGAGACCAGTGTCTATGAGGAAGGCTGCCTGTCGATTCCTGAGCAATATGCCGAGGTGACGCGGCCAAGCGCCGTGGACGTGCGCTGGATCGACCGGGATGGCAACGAGCGCCAGGAGACGTTCGACGGGCTTTGGGCGACCTGTGTGCAACACGAGATCGACCATCTGAACGGCAAGCTGTTCATTGATTACCTGGGGCCGATGAAGCGGCAGATGATCACCCGGCGGATGCAAAAGCTGAAGCGCGAGCAGGCAAAGGCGAGGGCCTGAGCCATGACCGTGCGCCGCTGTCTTGCATGGCCGGACCGGCGGTTGCGCACCCGCGCCGAGCTGGTCGAGGAGATCAGCGACGACACGCAGGCCATATGGGCCGACATGATCGACACGATGGAGGCGATGCCGGGCGTGGGTCTGGCGGCGCCGCAGATCGGGGTGATGCAGCGCCTTGCGGTGGTCGATGCCAGCGACAAGCGCGGGCAGGCGGTGCGCATGGCCAATCCCGAGATCCTGCATGCCAGCATCGAGCTGCGCGCCCATGCCGAAGCCAGCCCGAACCTGCCGGGGGTCTCGGCCGAGGTGAAGCGCCCGCGCGCGGTGACGGTGCGGTTCATGAACGACAAGGGCGAGACCGAGGAGCGCGATTTCATCGGGCTCTGGGCGACCAGCGTGCAGCACCAGATCGACCATCTGCAGGGCAGGATGTATTTCGACCGGCTGAGCAAGGTCAGGCGCGACATGCTGTTGCGCAAGGCCAGGAAACTGGCGGGATAATAGGACAGGCGAAGCGATGCGCGTGATTTTCATGGGAACGCCGGATTTCTCGGTGCCGGTGCTGGAGGCGCTGGTGAAGGCCGGGCACGAGGTGGCGGCGGTCTATTGCCAGCCGCCGCGCCGGGCGGGGCGCGGCAAGCAGGCGCGCCCGACCCCGGTGCATGCGCGGGCGCTGGAGCTGGGCCTTGAGGTGCGCCATCCCGAAAGCCTGAAACATGCGGACGCGCAGGCCGATTTCGCCGCGCTTGATGCGGATGTGGCGGTGGTCGTCGCCTATGGGCTGATCCTGCCGCAGGCGATTCTGGATGCGCCGCGTGGCGGGTGCCTCAATATCCATGCGAGCCTTTTGCCGCGCTGGCGCGGAGCGGCGCCGATCCATCGCGCGGTCATGGCCGGGGATCGCGAAACCGGTATCTGCATCATGCAGATGGAGGCGGGGCTGGATACCGGCCCGGTGCTTTTGCGCCGCGCCACTACGATCGGTCCAGAAGAGACCACGGGAGAATTGCATGACCGGCTGTCGGACATGGGCGCCGGGGCGATTGTCGAGGCACTGGCGAAGCTGGATCACCTGACGCCCGAGCCTCAGCCCGAGGCGGGTGTTACCTATGCCGCGAAGATCGACAAATCCGAGGCGCGCATCGACTGGACCCGGCCCGCCGCCGAGGTGGACGCGCATATCAGGGGCCTGTCGCCCTTTCCGGGTGCCTGGGTCGAACATGAGGGCGAGCGGATCAAGCTGCTGGGTTCAAGCATCGCACAAGGGCAGGGCGCGCCGGGCGAGGTGCTGGATGACCGGCTGACCGTGGGCTGCGGCAGTGGCGCGGTCAGGATTTCACGCTTGCAACGGGCCGGGCGCGCGGCGCAGGATGCCGAGAGTTTCCTGCTGGGGCATGCGCTGCCGGTGGGTGCGCGCCTGTAATGGAAGGGTAGGGCCATGTTTCCCACGCTGATCGGCACGGTGGTGATCGCGGGTATCGTCGGCTATCTCTCGGAAAAGACCGGCTTCACGCGCAACGGTTATCTGCAATCCATCATCATCTGCGTGGGGGGCGCCTTCCTGTTCTATTTCCTGCGCATCATGTTCGGAATCGGCTTCGGCGCGCCGGGGGTGGATGCGGTGCTCTCGTCGATCGGAGCGTTGATCATCGTGCCGACCCATTGGCGGCGCAGACGGTAAGGAAAGAAGGCGATGGGCGCGATCTACCTGATTATCATCGGCGCGGCGGCGGGGTTTCTGGCGACGCGGCTGATGCGGATGGAAACCGATATCATCACCACCATTGCCATCGGCATCGCCGGGGCGCTGATCGGCGGGCTGGTGTTGCAGGTGATCCTGACGGTCGCGGGGCTGCTGGGCGGGTTGATCGGCGCGGTGCTGGGCGCCTTGCTGCTGATCTGGGCCTACCGGACCTATATCGCGCGCAGGAAATAGATCACAGAGAGGCCGCCGCGCGGCTGGCCTGATCGTATTGCCCCGAAAGCCCGCGCAGCACGCGGGCGAGCTGGCGCAGGTCTTCGCCCGAAAGATCGCCGCCCGACATCCCTTCGAGAAGGCATTGGCGGCGCACGTCGCGATAGGCCTGGCACAGGCCAGCGCCATCGGGCGAGGTGCGATAGAACACTTCCTTGCCGCGTTTCTCGGTTTCGATCAGCCCGGCCTTGACCAGTTTGCGCAGCGCGTAATTGACGGTGTGGGTGTCCTCGATATTGAGCAGGAAGCAGATATCCGAAAGCCGCTTGTCGCGGTTGCGGTGATTGGTGTTGTGCAGGATGAGGATTTCCAGCGAGCTGAGATCGGAATGGCCAGATGCCGCCATGCAGCGCGTCATCCAGCGCGAAAAGGCGTTGAAGGCGATGATCAGGCCGAATTCGAGTTCGGACAATTCCCAGCCTTCTCCATCGGCAAGATGGCGTGAGGAGACGATTCGCCGCCTGTCGGGTGTCTGTTCGCTCATACGCTGCCCTTTCCTTGCTTGTTGAGGGAAAACGCCTGCGTCTTCCCGCCAAGTCCCCCGGATGCATTGAACCTTTGGGGAATGTCCAGTGCCCGGTCAGATGTGCCGATGCTGTCAAGATGACATAACGTTGACAAATTATCAACGTTATGCCTTCATGAGGTAATGATAATCACTGACAGGGAGTTTTCGAGATGCAAATGACACGCTATTTCACCGGCGCCGTTGCGGCGCTTGCAGGGCTGGCCATGCAGGTCCAGGCCGAGACATGGGACATGCCGACGCCCTACCCGGACGCCACCTTTCACACGGTGAATGTCCATGAATTCGCCAAGGATGTCAGCGAGGCCACCGACGGCGCGCTGGAAATCAAGGTGCATTCCGCCGGGTCGCTGTTCAAGCACCCCGAGATCAGCAAGGCCGTGCGCAGCGGGCAGGTGCCCGCGGGCGAGTTTTTCCTTTCGCTGCTGGCCAATGACAACCCGGTTTTCGGGGCGGATTCGCTGCCGTTCCTGGCGACCAGCTATGATGAGGCCGCGCGTCTGTGGGCGGCGCAGAAGGATGTGATTTCGGGGCTGCTGGACGAACAGGGCATGATGGTTCTTTATGCGGTGCCGTGGCCGCCGCAGGGGCTTTACACCACCAAGGAGATCAACTCGGTCGAGGACCTGTCGGGGCTGAAGTTCCGCACATATAATGCCACGCTGGAAGAGTTCGCGAACCTTGCGGGCGCGGCGCCGACGCAGGTCGAGGTGCCCGATATCCCGCAGGCCTTCAGCACCGGACGGGTCGAGGCGATGATCACCTCGCCCTCGACGGGCGCGAATTCCAAGGCCTGGGATTTCCTGTCGCATTACACCGACATCCAGGCGTGGATTCCCAAAAACATCGTCGTGGTGAACAAGCGCGCGTTCCAGCGGCTTGACGAGAACGTTCAGGAGGCCGTGCTGGCGGCCGCCGCCAAGGCCGAGACCCGCGGCTGGGAAATGAGCCAGGCCGAGACCGGTGAAAAGGTGGCGATCCTCGAAGAGAACGGTATCACCGTGATCGAGCCCAGCGACGAGTTGATGGATGGCCTGCGCGATATCGGTGAGCAGATGCTGGAGAACTGGAAGGCCGAGGCCGGCGAGGCCGGTGATGCGCTTCTGAACGCTTATCAGCAGTAAACTGCGCTGACGCGGGCCCGGACGCCGCCAATGGTGTCCGGGCCGATCCAGGGGAGGGTGGAGCCATGCGGTCTGTTCTGACGTCGATCTATCGTTTCGCCGGCGGGCTTGCGGCCTGTTTCATCCTTGCCATCGTGGTGCTTGTCTTTGCGCAGGTCTGTCTGAACCTTGCCGACAAGATCGCCGCCGCGCTGACCGGCAACGGGATTGGCCTGACGATCCCGTCCTATGCCGATTTCACGGGTTTCTTTCTGGCCGCGTCGGCCTTTCTGGCGCTGGCCTATACGCTGCGCGAGGGCGGGCATATCCGGGTCACGCTGGTCGTGATGCGCCTGCCGGAGCGGGCGCGCCACATCGCCGAGATCATGGTGACGCTGATCGCCTTGGCGATGAGCGCATTCGCGACGGTCTATGTGGTTCTGCTGGTGTTGGAATCGCATGAATTCGGCGACCAAAGTGCTGGCATGGTGTCGGTCCCGTTGTGGATCGTGCAGATGCCGGTGGCGCTGGGCCTTGCGATCCTGACGCTGGCGCTGGCGGACGAGCTTTATGGCCTTTTGCGCGGTTCCCGGCCCTCGTGGGCGGGGAAGGGCGAAAACCTTCTGAACGAATAGGAGACGGATATGTCCATCGCCCTGCTGTCCGTCATTCTGCTGGTGCTGCTCTTCGCCTTTCTGGGCTCGGGGCTGTGGGTCGCCTTCTCGCTTCTGGGGGTGGGGATCGCGGCGATGGCGCTGTTCACCGAGGCGCCGCTGGGCCTTGTCATGGCGACGACCCTTTGGGGGCACAGCAATTCATGGGCGCTGGCCGCGCTGCCGCTGTTCATCTGGATGGGCGAGATCCTGTTTCGCTCGCGCCTGTCGGAGGACATGTTCGCGGGGCTGTCGCCCTGGATGAACCGGCTGCCGGGGCAATTGCTGCATGTGAATGTCTTTGCCTGCGGGATCTTCGCGGCGGTGTCGGGATCGTCGGCGGCGACGGCGGCGACCATCGGCAAGCTGTCGATCCCGGAGCTGACGCAGCGGGGCTATCCCGAGAAGATGGTGATCGGCACGCTGGCGGGATCGGCCACGCTGGGCCTGCTGATCCCGCCCTCGATCATCCTGATCGTTTATGGCGTCGCGACCGAGCAATCCATCGCGCGGCTGTTCGTGGCGGGCGTGCTGCCGGGGGTGTTGCTGGTGTCGCTCTTCGTGGGTTACGTCGCTCTTTGGGCGCTGGTGAACCGCAAGAGCCTGCCTGACGAGGCGCTGCATGTGCCCTTTGGCGAGAAGCTGCGCCGCTCGCGCCGCCTGTTGCCGGTGATCGCGCTGATCGCGGGGGTGATCGGCTCGATCTACACGGGGCTTGCATCGCCCACGGATGCGGCGGCGGTGGGCGTGGTGCTGGCGCTGGTCCTGTCCTGGAGCACCGGCACCCTGAGCCGCAAGAGCTTTGTCGAGGGGCTGATGGGCGCGACGGTGACGTCCTGCATGATCGCCTTCATACTGGCGGGGGCGTCGTTTCTGACGGTGGCGATGGGCTTTACCGGCATTCCGCGCATTCTGGCGGAATGGATCGGGGGGATGGAGCTTTCGACCTATACGCTGCTGGCGGCGCTGACCGTGTTCTTCGTGGTGATGGGATGTTTCCTTGACGGGATTTCGGTTGTGGTGCTGACGGCCTCGGTGGTGATGCCGATGGTGCAGGCGGCCGGGATCGACCCGCTTTGGTTCGGGATATTCCTGGTGGTCGTGGTCGAGATGTCGCAGATCACGCCGCCGGTGGGGTTCAACCTGTTCGTGCTGCAATCGCTGACCGGGCGCGACATCCTGAGCGTGGCGGTGGCGGCGCTGCCGTTCTTCCTGCTGATGGCGGTGGCGCTGGTGATCATCGTGATTTTCCCCGGCATCGTGACCTATCTTCCGGGCCGGATGTGACCGGGGCAATGGAACAGGAAACGGCCGAACCCCCGATTATTCGCAGCGTCGGCGTGGATGGGATGCTGGTATCTTTCGCCCAAAGGCTGAGCGAGCCCGCCAACCGCGCGGCGCTGGCCCTGAGCGCTGCGCTGGAGCGCGAGGCATGGGACGGCGTCGAGGAAGTGTCATCGTCGCTGGTGTCGAGCTTTCTGCGTTTCGATCCGCTGCATCTGAGCCACGCGGATTTGCGCGAGAAGCTGGCGGCACTGGTCGAAAGCCGCGACTGGAGGGCGGCGGCGCTGCCCGAGGGGCGTCGGCTGTGGCACATCCCCACGGTGTTCGGCACCGAGCTTGCGCCGCAACTGGGCCAGGCGGCAGAAGCCGCGGGCATGAGCGAGGCCGAGGCGATCGAATCGCTTTCGGGCGCAAGGGTCAGGGTGCAGGCGATCGGCTTTGCGCCCGGTCAGCCCTATCTGGGCGAGCTGCCCGAGGCCTGGGACATTCCGCGCCAAAGCAACCTGACCAAGCGCATTCCAGAAGGCGCGCTGGCGGTGGCGATCCGCCAGATGGTGCTGTTTTCCGTCAGTGCGCCAACCGGCTGGCAGCATGTCGGCCAGACCGCGATCCGGCTGTTTCAGCCCGAGGCCGAACAGCCGTTTCTGCTGCGCCCCGGCGACGAGGCGCAATTCAGGCCCGTGGATGCAGAGACGCTTGAATCTATGCGCCACGACCCGAAAGGCGGGGCCGAAAGCGAGCCGATCCGATGAGCCGTGCGTTGACAATAGGCCGGGTCGGGCCGGGTGTGACCCTTCAGGACGAGGGGCGCGCGGGCTATCTGGGGTTCGGGCTGTCGCGCGGTGGCGCGGCGGACCGCCTTGCGCTGGCCGAGGGCGCGGCGCTGTTGGGACAGGGGCGTGAACTGGCGGTGCTGGAGATGGCCGGGATGGGCGGCGATTTCACCGCCGAGGAGGATTTGCGCATCGCCCTCACCGGCGCGCCGATGCGGGCGACCCTGGATGGCGCGGCGCTGGCATGGAATGCCAGCTACGCGATGCCAAAGGGCGCGGTGCTGTCGATCGGCGGTGCGCGCGCGGGCAGCTATGGCTATCTGCATGTGGGCGGCGGATTTGATGTGCCCGAGCGGCTGGGCGCGCGCAGCGCGCATCTGGCGGCGGGGCTGGGCGCGCCTTTGGAAAAGGGCACGCGGCTCGGGATCGGTGCGGAGACGGGCCACGAGACCGGCCTGACGCTCGATCCCGGCGAGCGTTTCGGGGGTGGCACGGTCCGCATTGTCCAAAGCTTTCAGACGGCGCTGTTTCCGCAAGACGAGGTGGAACGCTTCACGGCCACGGAATTCAGGCGCGGGGCGCGCGGCAACCGGATGGGCGTGCCGCTGGAACAGGAGGGCGACGGGTTCACCCTTGAAGGCGGGCGCAACGTGCTGTCGGATGTGGTGGTGCCGGGCGATATCCAGATGACCGGCGACGGCACGCCCTACGTGCTGCTGGCCGAGTGCCAGACCACGGGCGGTTATCCGAGGATCGGCACGGTGTTGCCTTGCGACATGCCCCGGCTGGTGCAGGCGGGGCCGGGCGCGCCCTTGCGGTTTACCTTTGTCACGCTGGACGAAGCGGTGGAGTTGGAGCGCGAAGCGGCGCGCCATGTCGAGACCCTGGGCAAGCGGCTGACCCCCCTTTTGCGCGATCCCGAGCGGATGGCGGACCTGTTATCCTACGACCTGATCAGCGGCGTGAGCGCCGGAGACACACACAAGCATTGAGGTGAGACCATGGAACCGACCGTCGATCTGAACGCCGATATGGGCGAGAGTTATGGCCCTTGGGTGATGGGCGACGATGCAGCGCTTCTGGATATCGTCACATCGGCCAATATCGCCTGCGGGATTCATGCGGGTGATTGGGACGTGATGGCGCAGATCATGCGCATGGCGGTGGCGGGCGATGTGGGAATCGGTGCGCATCCCGGCTTTCCCGACATTCAGGGCTTTGGCCGCCGCCGGATGATCCTGCCGCATGAGAGCCTTGGCAACCTTGTGCGCTATCAGATAGGCGCGGCGCAGGCGATGGCGCGCGCCGCAGGCGGCGAGGTGCGCCATGTGAAGCTGCATGGCGCCCTGTCGAACATGACATCGCAGGACGAAGCCATGGCGCGGGCCTGTTACGAGGCGGCGCTGTCGGTGGCGCCGGATGTGATCATCATGGTGCTGGCGGGCACGAAACAGCAGGATGCGGTGCGTGATCTCGGCTGCCGGGTGGCCTGCGAGATCTTTGCCGACCGGGCCTATAACGACGATGCGACGCTGGTCGATCGCAGCCAGCCGGGTGCGGTGATCCACGATGCCGCCAAGGCGGGCGCGCGGATGGCCGAGATGGTGCGCGAGGGCGCGATAATCACCGAGAGCGGCAAGCGCATCCCCACAAGGATCGACACGATCTGCCTGCATGGCGACACCGCGACGGCGGTCTCGATTGCCGCAGAGGTGCGCCGCGCCCTGAAGGAGAGCGGCGTGCGCCTCAAGCGGTTCGAGGGCGTGCCGGTCTGAGAGCACGCGCCGGTTCAGCCGGGTTTGAAGGGCGCCATCCCGGCGCGCGCCAATGCGTCGGCGCGTTCGTTTTCGGGATGGCCGGCATGGCCTTTGACCCATTCCCATGTCACCTCGTGGCGGGTGCGGGCCGCATCGAGGCGCTGCCAGAGTTCGACATTCTTGACCGGCTTTTTCGCCGACGTCTTCCAGCCGTTGCGTTTCCAGCCGTGAATCCAGCCGGTCACGCCGTTCTTCACATAGGCGCTGTCGGTGACGATGGTGATCGTGCTGGGCTTCGAGAGGGCCTCGAGCGCGGCGATGGCGGCCAGCAGTTCCATCCGGTTGTTGGTGGTCTCGGCCTCGCCGCCTTGCAGCTCGCGTTCGCGCAGGACGGTGTCGCCCTCGACCGCCTGCAACAGCGCGCCCCAGCCCCCTGGCCCCGGATTGCCCGAACAGGCCCCATCGGTATAGGCGAAAAGCTCAGGCATCCTGCAGCAGCTCCACATGACCGGGCAGGGCGCGCATGCGCGCGCACCATGCGTTGATCGCGCCAAAGGGCGCCATGTCGAACCCGCCGCGCGACCCGGCGCTGTGGGTATAGGCGTAAAGCGAGATATCGGCGAGGCTGGGCGCATCGCCCAGCAGCCAGTCGCGCCCCTGAAGGGCCTGATCCAGCAGCGATAGGATCACGTTGCCTTCCTCCAGCAGGGCGGCCATGCGGGCGGGCGTGGCATCGGCGGCGCGGTGCGGATAGCAGCGCAGCGAGGCACGCACGGCGATGACCGGCTCGTGGCGGTTCTGCTCGAAGAACATCCAGGCCAGCATCTGCGCCTGCGCCGTGGGATCGGCCGGTATCCAGGCGCTGTCTTGCGCCAGATACCAGAGGATCGCGTTGGATTCCGACAGGATGGTGCCATCGGCAAGGTGCAGCGCGGGCAGTTTGCCCATCGGCAGACGCCCTTCGGTCAGCGCGCGTTCAAGCGCGTCGGACCGGGTTTCGCAAGCGATGTGGCGATAGGGGCGGTCCAGCAGCGCCAGCAGCAGCCGCACCTTGTAGCTGTTGCCCGAGGAGGGCATGGAATAGAGGCTGAGGTCTGTCATGGCTGTCCTGATGCAGGCTTGATGGGGGGCTGTCAATCTGCTGCTCGGGTCACGGGCGTCGCGGTTTCAGAAGAACACGCCGATGCCAAGGCAGGTCACCACCACCGCCGTCAGCGGCAGGCGCAACGCCATCCACCATTGCGGCGCGGCGCCGTGATACCAGAACAGCCAGTCGAGCCCCAGAATGCCGATGAACCCCACCATCAGCGAAATCCCCGAACCCGTTGGCCCGCCCCCCGTCATGAAGAACGCCCAGAGCGCGGGCAAGACCGCGAGCCCATAGCCGGTTGCGGCCTGCGCGCCCTTGAGCCGCGTCGCAAAGCCCCAGAGCGCACCGGACATGAAGCTGAGGATCACCGCGCCGTAGAACAGCATGACATAAGGCCCCGCGAAGCGCCCGCCGAGGGTCTGGCTGGTCCATATGCCGAGATCGGGGATGAGCACCGTCAGCGCCCCCCAGACAAAGGGGATCAGCCCGGCAAGGCCAAGCAGCAAGGGGGCGCGGGGAATGGTCGTCATGCGGTTTTCTCCAATGCGAGGCGCGCCGCCAGCGCGCCGAAGATCGCCGCGAAGCCGCGATTGAGCCAGCGCATCGCGCGCGCCGAGGACAGGAACCTGTCGCGCATGGCGGCGGCGAAGCTGCCATAGACCGCGAAAACGGCGAAGGTCAGCGCCATGAAGATCGTGCCAAGGCCCAGCATCTCGGCGGTCGCGGTTGCGGGATTGCCCGAAAGAAAGGGCGGCAGCAGCGCGAGGAAGAAGATCGAGAGCTTGGGATTGAGGATGTTGATCAGCGCGCCGCGCCGGGCGACGGCAAGGCCGGACTCGGCGCGCGCGTCGGGGCGCAAATTGAGCGCGCCGTCGGATTTGAGCGCCTGCCACGCCAGCCAGAGAAGATAGGCCACGCCGGCGAATTTCACCACCTGAAACAGCAACGCCGACATATGCAAGAGCGCCGCCAGACCCAGTACCGCCGCCAGCAGCGCCGGGACGATCCCGAGCGTGCAGCCAAGCGCGGCCATGAGCGCGGCGCGCCGTCCCTGCCCAAGCCCGATGGCCAGCGTGTAGATCACGCCCGTTCCGGGCGCGATGACCACCACGAGGGCGGTGATGAGAAACTGAAGGCTCATGCGCCCCCCTTTGCGAGACCTTTCAAGAGGGGCCACAGCCGCGCGGGGCTGTCAAGCCGCGTCACGCGGTTTCGCGCATCACGCGGGGCACCTTGAATTCGACATTCTCCTGCGCGGTTTCCACCTGTTCGACGGTCACGTCGTAGCGGTCCCGAAAGGCGTCGATCACTTCGTTCACCAGCACCTCGGGGGCGCTGGCCCCGGCGGTGATGCCGATCGAGGTGATACCGTCAAGCGCGCGCCAGTCAATGTCGCCTGCGCGCTGCACGAGCTGTGAATAGCTGCAACCGGCCTTGGCGCCGACCTCGACGAGGCGGCGGGAATTCGACGAGTTGGGCGCCCCCACCACCAGCATAGCATCCGCGCGGGGCGCCATCGCCTTGACCGCCTCCTGACGGTTGGTGGTGGCGTAGCAGATATCTTCCTTGTGGGGGCCCTTGATGGCAGGAAACCGCGACTTGAGGGCGGTGACGATATCGGCGGTGTCGTCGATCGAAAGGGTCGTCTGGGTGACGAAAGCCAGCCGCGCGGGATCGCGCACATCGAGCGCGGGCACATCGGCGGGGGTTTCCACCAAGAGCACCTCGCCTTCGGGCAGTTGGCCCATGGTGCCGATCGTCTCGGGGTGGCCGGCATGGCCGATCATGATGATCTGTAGGCCGTTCTGGTGGTGGCGTTCGGCCTCGATATGGACCTTGGAGACCAGAGGGCAGGTGGCGTCCACATAGAGCATCTGCCGGTCCGCGGCCTCGGCGGGGACGGATTTGGGCACGCCATGGGCGGAAAAGATGACCGGGCGGTCATCGGGGCATTCGTCAAGCTCCTCGACAAACACCGCCCCCTTGGCGCGCAGATCGTCCACGACGAACTTGTTATGGACGATCTCGTGGCGCACATAGACCGGCGCGCCCCATTTCTCGAGCGCCAGCTCGACGATCTTGATGGCGCGATCCACGCCCGCGCAAAAGCCGCGCGGCGCCGCAAGGTAGAGGGTGAGCGGAGGTTTGATGGTCATGGCGGTCTCCTGTCTGGTCCAGACCTAAGGTCATGGGCGCAGCGCGTCCAGAGGCGATCGGGAGAAAGCCGGGGTCACAACGCTGGAAACCCCGCGATGCTGGGCATCGCAGGGCCTGAGCTGTGGCGTGGCGGCACTTGGCTGCGCTCAGCTTTCTTCTTCGTAGATGTTCTCGCGGCTGGTCATCGGTTCGCGCGGAGGGCGACCGATCACGTCCTTGAGATCTTCGAGTTCGATGAAATTGTCGGCCTGGCGGCGCAGGTCGTCCGCGATCATCGGCGGCTGGCTGCGGATGGTCGAGACCACCGACACGCGCACGCCCTGACGTTGCAGGCTTTCAACCAGCGGACGGAAATCACCATCGCCCGAGAACAGCACGATATGGTCGATCCGCGGTGCGAGTTCCATCGCGTCCACGGTCAGTTCGATATCCATGTTGCCCTTGACTTTGCGCCGGCCCTGGCTGTCGGTGTATTCCTTGGCGGGTTTGGTCACCATGGAAAAGCCGTTGTAATTCAGCCAATCGACCAGCGGGCGGATTGGCGAATATTCGTCATTCTCCAGCATCGCGGTATAGTAGAAGGCACGCAACAATTTGCCACGGCGCATGAACTCGGCGCGTAGCAGTTTATAATCGATGTCGAACCCAAGCGCCTTGGCGGCCGCGTAAAGGTTGGACCCATCGATGAACAGCGCAAGCCGTTCGTCCTTGTAGAACATACACAAAATCCTTCCGGTTTATCCCCTCTGGCCCTGCAATTAACAACAAAACTGGGTAGAAATGGGCCAAAGATAGCTGGCGAACCTAGGCGTTATCACGAAATACGCAATAGTTTTCGCTCATCCAGAAGGATAGGTTGGGAATGTTTTTTGACAAATGCCACCTGATTGCATTGGGCGGAAACATGCCTTCTGCGCAAGGTGAATCGCATGAAACGCTACGTGCGGCGCTGGATCGCATTGCATCTTCGGGTTGTGAGTTGGTGTCGGTCAGCCGGTTCTACCGCACCCCCTGTTTTCCGCCCGGTGCTGGCCCTGACTACGTCAATGCGGCGGCGGTGCTCGCCTCTCAGGCTGCGCCCGAGGCATTGTTGACCCTGCTGCACCGGGTCGAGGCCGGGTTCGGGCGCGAAAGGATCAAGCGCTGGGGGCGCAGGACGCTGGATCTTGACCTGATCGCGTCGGGCGACGCGGTGCTGCCGGATCTTGCCACCTATCAAGCCTGGCGCGACCTTGCGCCGGACGCGCAGCAAAGCCAGGCCCCGGATCATCTGATCCTGCCGCATCCCAGGATGCACGAGCGCGCCTTCGTGCTGGTGCCGCTGGCCGATGTGGCGCCGGACTGGCGCCACCCTGTGCTGGGGCGCACGGTCGCCGAGATGCGCGATGCCCTGCCCGCCGAGGCGCTGGCGGAGGTGGTGGCAATCTAGCGGGTGTGGGGTGTGTGAAAGGGACGGGTTGCATTCGTTTCGGCAAAAGATGTAATAGTATAACATTACATCGTCACTCACTCACCGGACCACAGGAGTTCCCAATGTCGCAACCGGACCGCCGCCTGCCAGTCACCGTGCTTTCGGGTTTTCTGGGCGCGGGCAAGACCACGCTGCTCAACAATGTCCTGAACAACCGCGAGGGCCGCCGCGTGGCGGTGATCGTGAATGACATGTCCGAGGTGAATATCGACGCCGACCTTGTGCGCGAAGGCGGCGCGAATCTGAGCCAGACCGACGAGACGCTGGTCGAAATGACCAATGGCTGCATTTGCTGCACCTTGCGCGATGATCTTTTGCAAGAGGTGCGCCGCCTTTCGGATGAGGGGCGTTTCGACTACCTGCTGATCGAATCGACCGGCATTGCCGAGCCGCTGCCAGTGGCGGCGACATTCGAGTTTCGCGACGAGGCGGGCGAAAGCCTGTCGGACGTGGCGCGACTGGATACGATGGTGACGGTGGTCGATGCGGTGAACCTGCTGGAAAACTACGCCAGCCACGATTTCCTGAGCGACCGGGGCGAGGTGACGGGCGACGAGGACGACCGCACGCTTGTCGATCTGCTGGTCGATCAGATCGAGTTCGCCGATGTCATCATCCTGAACAAGGTCACCGATGCCGGGCAAGAGCGGCTGAACGCCGCCCGCAAGGTGGTGCGCAGTCTCAACGCCGATGCACGCATCATCGAGACCGATTTCGCCGAAGTTGCGGCCGTGAATATCCTGGATACCGGGCTTTTCGATTTCGACAAGGCGCATGACCATCCGTTATGGGCCAAGGAGCTTTACGGTTTTGCCGATCATGTGCCGGAAACCGAGGAATACGGTGTCGCCTCCTTTGTCTATCGGGCGCGGCGTCCGTTCGACCCTGAGCGCCTGCACAAGGTGCTGAACGGGCCGCTGCCCGGTGTGATCCGCGCCAAGGGGCATTTCTGGCTGGCGACGCGGCCCGACTGGGTGGCCGAATTCAGCCTTGCAGGGGCGCTTTCGCGGGTGGCGCCGCTGGGCACCTGGTGGGCGACGGTCCCGTCCGAGCGCTGGCCCGATCATCCCCAGGCGCGGCAATATCTGGAGCGTCACTGGCAGGAGCCTTTCGGCGATCGGCGTCAGGAACTGGTCTTTATCGGCGCGGGAATGGACCGCGGCGCGATCACCGCCGCGCTGGATTCGGCGCTGACCGGCCCCGAGGATCATTTCGCGCCCGAAACCTTTGCCGGGCTCAGCGATCCGTTCCCTGTCTGGCGGCGGCAAGCGGCGGCCTGAGATGGCGCGCAACTGCTGCACCCGGCTGCCTCTGCGCCGTCACAGGGGTGACCCGATGGCCGAATATGACCGCCTGCCGCGCGCGGCGCGGCGCTGGCTGGCGCAGGCGGTGCTGCCCTGGTCAGCGCGTTCGGTCAGGCGCATCTGGCAGCGCGCGCTGGAGCGGAGCGGCGGCGATGAACAAGCGGCGCTGGCCAGCCTCGAGCGGGCCGAGGCGGCGCGTTTGCGGCGCGACGCGATGCACCTTGCCGGGGTGGCGGATCGGGACTGCGCGGGCCTTGGCCGACAGGCGTGACGCGGCTGATTCTCTGCTTGTAAATCCGGTTGCGAGGTCTTAGATAGGCGGTCTCTTGCAAGACGACTTACGACTTATCCGGAGGTCCCATGGCCCGCGTTACCACTGAAGATTGTGTCGACAAGGTACCCAACCGTTTTGAGCTGGTGATGCTGGCCGCGCATCGCGCGCGCGAAGTGGCTGCTGGTGCACCGATCACCGTTGATCGCGACAACGACAAGAACCCCGTCGTCGCTCTGCGCGAGATCGCCGAGGAGACCCAGTCGGCGGATGAGCTGCGCGAGCGTCTGATCGAATCGAACCAGACCCAGATCGAGGTGGACGAGCCCGAAGAGGATTCGATGGCCCTGTTGATGGGTGGCGGCGAGCCGGACAAACCGGCGGCCGATGACGACATGTCCGAGGAAAAGCTGCTGCGTGCGCTCATGGAAGCGCAGGGCCAGGGCTGAGCCGGACCAGACACCGGAGATGCGGACGGCATGATTGCGGTTGACGACCTTGTCGCGCTGGTCCGCACCTACAACCCCAAAACCGATGAGGCGCTGATCCGCGCGGCCTATGATTACGGCCGCGCGATGCATGAGGGCCAGGTGCGCCATTCGGGCGAGCCCTATTTCACCCATCCGGTCGCCGTGGCCGCCATCCTGGCCGAGCAGCGCCTGGACGACGCCACCATCGTCACCGCCCTTCTGCACGACACGATCGAGGACACCCGCGCCTCTTATGACGAGGTCGCCAAGCGGTTCGGCGACGAGATCGCCGACCTGGTGGACGGCGTCACAAAGCTGACCAATCTGCAACTGTCCAACTCCGAGACCAAGCAGGCCGAGAATTTCCGCAAGCTGTTCATGGCCATGTCCAAGGATCTGCGGGTGATCCTGGTCAAGCTGGCCGACCGGCTGCACAACATGCGCACGATCCGCGCCATGCGCCCCGAGAAACAGGGCCAGAAGGCGCGCGAGACGATGGATATCTTTGCGCCGCTGGCCGGGCGCATGGGGATGCAATGGATGCGCGAAGAGCTGGAGGACCTGGCGTTTCGCGTGCTCAACCCCGATGCGCGCGCCTCGATCATCCGCCGCTTCATCACCTTGCAACGCGAGACCGGCGACGTGGTCGAGCGCATCACTGGCGACATGCGCCTTGAGCTGGACAAGGCGGGCATAGAGGCCGAGGTGTTCGGGCGGGCCAAGAAGCCTTATTCGATCTGGCGCAAGATGCAGGAAAAGGAAATGGGCTTTTCCCGCCTGTCCGATATCTACGGCTTTCGCGTGATCGCGCAACAGGAAGAGGATTGCTATGCGGCGCTGGGAGCGATCCATCGCCGCTGGCGCGCCGTGCCTGGGCGGTTCAAGGATTACATCAGCCAGCCCAAGTCGAATGGCTACCGCTCGATTCACACCACGGTTTCGGGGCGTGACGGCAAGCGGGTCGAGGTGCAGATCCGCACCCGCCAGATGCATGACGTCGCCGAGGCCGGCGTCGCGGCGCATTGGTCCTATCGCGATGGTGTCCGGGTCGGGAACCCCTTTGCGGTCGACCCGGCAAAGTGGATTTCAAGCCTGACCGAACAGTTCGACGCCGAGGAGGATCACGAGGATTTCCTCGAGGCGGTCAAGCTGGAGATGTATGCGGACAAGGTGTTCTGCTTCACCCCCAAGGGCGATGTGGTCAAGCTGCCGCGCGGGGCGACGCCGATTGATTTCGCCTATGCGATCCACACGAGGATCGGCAACGCCACGGTGGGCGCCAAGGTTGACGGCATGCGGGTGCCGCTCTGGACGCGGATCAAGAACGGTCAGTCGGTCGAGGTCATCACCGCCGACGGCCAGACCCCGCAGGCGACATGGCTGGACATCGCCACCACCGGCAAGGCCCGCGCCGCCGTGCGCCGCGCCCTGCGCGAGCTGGACCGGGGCCGTTTCATCAAGCTGGGCCGCGAACTGGCGCGCTCGGCCTTTGAGCATGTGGGCAAGAAGGCTACCGACAAGGCGCTGGAAAGTGCCGCGCGCACGCTGCGCCTGAAAAGCCGCGAAGAGGTTCTGGCGCGTTTGGGAAGTGCCGAGCTGACCGCGCATCAGGTGCTGAACGCGGTCTATCCCGACCTTGTCCCCGACGCGGGCGAGGAGGTGGGCCGCGAGCGCGCGGTGATCGGTCTTTCGCCTGACCAGAGCTTTGAGCGCGCGCGCTGCTGCCAGCCCTTGCCAGGCGAGCGGATCGTCGGCATCACCTATCGCGGACGCGGCGTGGTGGTGCATGCCATCGATTGCGAATCGCTATCGGCCTATGACGATCAGCCGCAACGCTGGCTGGACCTGCACTGGCACTCGGGAACCCACCCGGCGGCTTATGACGTGACGCTGGATATAACGATCGGCAACGATGCGGGCGTGCTTGGGCGCATTTGCACATTGATCGGAGAGCAGAAGGCCAATATCTCGGACCTGACCTTCGTTGACCGCAAGCCGGATTATTTCCGGCTGCTGATCGATGTCGAATTGCGCGACGCGGAACATTTGCATGGTGTGATTTCAGTTCTCGACGCGGAAAGCGACGTGGCTTCGGTGGAACGGCTCCGGGATCCGCCCGGAACCGGGGCCACGACACAGATAGAACCCTAGGAGCCCGACGTGGTCTTCAAGCGCCGTGACAGACGACCGATCTGGCAGGCCGTCGCCGATCTGATCTGGCCGCGCGGCGGCTGGACCCGTGCGTTCCGCTATGTGAAGCACCGCCTGCACCGTCTTCCCGATCCGCCGCATCGCATCGCGAGGGGCATTTTTGCGGGCGTGATGGTGACGTTCTCGCCGCTTTTCGGGCTGCATTTCCTGCTGGCGGCGGGGTTTGCCTGGGTGATGCGGGGCAATATCGTGGCGGCATTGCTGGCGACCTTCGTCGGCAATCCGCTGACCTTCCTGCCGATTGGCGTGGTGTCATTGCAGTTGGGCCATGTCCTGCTGGGCCGCAATGCGCCCTTTGGCGACGAGATGCAGCGCTCGCTTGGTGGCAAGTTCGTGGATGCGGGGCGCGATCTGAAGCATAACATCCTGTCGATCTTCAATGACCAGAGCCCCGACTGGAGCCATCTGACGCTGTTTTACGACGAGGTGTTCCTGCCTTATCTGGTGGGCGGGGTCGTGGCCGGTCTGATCGCGGGAATCATCGCCTATTACCTGGCGCTGCCTGTGATCCAGGCCTATCAGAACCGCCGCAAGGGGGCGCTCAAGGCCAAGTGGGTCGCGATCCGCGAAAAGGCCGCGCAAAAGGCTGACGCCAAGAAGAAACAGGACTAGGTTGGGCGACGACTCGGCGGTGATCAGGAAAGGGCGTCTGAAATGGCATCTGACGGCAAGTTGCGTCTTGGGGTGAATATCGACCATGTGGCGACCGTGCGCAACGCGCGCGGCAGCGCCTATCCCGACCCGCTGCGGGCGGCGAAATTGGCCGAGGAGGCCGGTGCCGACGGCATCACCGCGCATCTGCGCGAGGACCGCCGTCATATCAGCGACGTGGATATCGAACGGCTGGTCCAAGGTCTTGAGCGGCCTTTGAATTTCGAGATGGCCGCCACCGGCGAGATGCAGGAAATCGCCCTGCGCCACAAGCCGCATGCGGTCTGCATCGTCCCTGAGAAACGCGAGGAGCGCACCACCGAGGGCGGGCTGGACGTGGCCGGCGATGACAATCGGCTGGCCGATTTCATCGCCCCGCTCAGCGCGGCGGGGTGCCGGGTGTCGCTGTTCATCGGCCATGAGGCGCGCCAGATCGAGGCGGCGGCACGGATCGGCGCGGCGGTGGTCGAGCTGCATACCGGCGCCTATTGCGATTTTCACGCCGAGGGCGAAACCGACAAGCGCGACGCCGAGCTGGAGGCGCTCAAGGCGGGTGCGAAGCTGGCGCATGGGCTGGGGCTCGAGGTGCATGCCGGGCATGGGCTGACCTATGACACCGTGACGCCGATCGCCGCCATCCCCGAGCTGGTCGAGCTCAATATCGGGCATTTCCTCATTGCCGAGGCGATCTTTGACGGGCTTGGCCCGGCGATCACGCGGATGCGCGCGCTGATGGACGCGGCCCGCGCATGACATGGGCCGAGACCGCGTTGATCCTTGCGGCCTGGGCTGTTGCGGCGGGCAGTCCCGGCCCGGCGACGCTGGCGATTTCGGCCACCTCGATGGGCAACGGGCGCGGCGCGGGGCTGGCGCTGGCGCTGGGCGTGACCTGTGGATCGGCGACCTGGGGCATGGCGGCGGCGCTTGGCATGAGTGCGGTGATGCTGGCACATGCCTGGGTGTTCGAGGTCGTGCGGCTGGCCGGTGCGGCTTATCTTATCTTTCTCGCGGTCAAGAACCTGCGCCGCGCGCTGCACCCCATGCGCACAGATAGCGTGAGGCCCGCGCAGGGGCGGTTATTCCTGCGGGGGATGCTGTTGCACCTGACCAATCCAAAGGCGATTCTGGCCTGGGGCGCGATCTATGCACTGGTCTTGCCGGGCGGGACCGGGGCGCAAACGGCGGTTGGCGCGGCGCATGTCTGGCAATGGTTCGCGATGCTTCTGGGCCTGTCTGTGATGATCTTCATGGGCTATGCGATGCTGTTCTCGATCGGCAAGGTGGCGCGCGGTTATGCCCGTGCGCAAAGGGCTTTTGACGCGGTTTTCGCGCTGCTTTTCGGTGCGGCAGGGGTCAGGCTTCTGACCATGAGGCTGCAATGATCCTGGGCATCGGCACGGACCTTGCCAATATCGACCGGATCGCCGCCACGCTGGAGCGGTTCGGAGACCGGTTCCGCAACCGTGTCTTCACCGAGACCGAACAGCGCAAGGCCGAAAGGCGGCGTGACGTGGCAGGCACCTATGCCAAGCGCTGGGCGGCGAAAGAGGCCTGTTCAAAGGCGCTGGGCACCGGGCTGCGCATGGGCATCGCCTGGAAGGACATGGCGGTCAGCAACCTCGAGACCGGCCAGCCGCGCATGCATGTCACCGGATGGGCCAAGGACCGCCTGACCGAGATGACGCCGCCGGGGCATGCGGCGGTGATTCATGTCACTCTGACCGACGATCACCCCTGGGCGCAGGCCTTCGTGGTGATCGAGGCGTTGCCGACCAAGGACGAATCGGCGCAGGACGCTGATTAACAACAAAAATCTGCTTCGGCATTGCATCGGCGTCACGTCGGTATCGCGTCGGTATTCCGCACCGCTCCGGCAGGGGTTAACAAGGCGCGCGGCGCAAGCGCGCGAAAGGAACGGGATTACACCGTGCGACCGCGCGCAAGGCGCCACCCGCAATCGGCGCCGCGCCCCCGCCCGACAGCGATGCGCCGCGCGTGGCCGAGTGGATGCTTGCGCGGCGCGCTAAACTTGACTCCCTCGTCGGCGCGCCGCATGAAGCGCGCGAACCCAAACACCGGAGGGCCTCATGGCCAGCGAAGCCAAAAAATCGAGCACGATCTGGGAGACGGTCAAGACGGTCTTCTGGGCGCTCGTGATCGCGGGGATCTTCCGCACCATCTTTTTCCAGCCGTTCTGGATTCCTTCGGGTTCGATGAAGGACACGCTGCTGATCGGCGATTTCCTGTTCGTCAACAAGATGGCCTATGGCTATTCCTATGCGTCCTGCCCGACGGTCCGCATCGCGAGCCTTGGCATCGACATCGACGCCAAGGATATCTGCGGATTTCTGGATGGCGACAATACCCGCTTTCTGGGCAGCGAGCCCGAGCGCGGCGATATCATCGTGTTCCGTCATCCGGTGCAGGGCACCGATTTCATCAAGCGCCTGATCGGCCTGCCCGGCGATACCGTGCAGATGCGCGACGGGCGGCTTTACCTCAATGGCGAGGCGGTCGAGGTGGAACCGGCGGGCACGTTCGAAGAGACCTTCGAGCCGCAAGGCCCTGTGCAGATCCGCCCGCGTTGTGAAAACGGCGTGGTGGGCCAGGGCGCGAGCTGCACCAAGTCGCGTTTCCGCGAGACGCTGCCCAATGGCGAGTCGCATCATATCCTCAATATCGGTGCGCAGCGCGCGGATGATACCGGCGTCTTCACCGTGCCCGAGGGGCATTATTTCTTCATGGGCGACAACCGTGACAACTCGACCGACTCGCGCTTTCCGCAGGCGGTGGGCGGTGTTGGCTTCGTGCCCTATGAAAACCTGATCGGGCGCGCGGGGCGGGTGATGTTCTCGTCGGCAGGCCGTTCGATGCTGTATTTCTGGACATGGCGCGGCGATCGTTTCTTCGAGAAGCTGGAATGAAACTGTCGGGTGAGCTGAAGGCGTTCGAGGGACGGCTGGGGCACAAGTTTACCCAGCCTGCGCTTCTGGTGCGCGCGGTGACGCATTCCTCGATGGCGTCGCCGACGCGAGACGACAACCAGCGACTGGAATTCCTGGGCGACAGGGTTCTGGGGCTGGTGATGGCCGAGGCGCTGCTGGAGCGCGACAGGATGGCCGAGGAAGGATTGCTTGCGCCGCGTTTCAACGCGCTGGTGCGCAAGGAGACCTGCGCCGATGTCGCGCGCAAGATCGGGTTGGGCGACGTGCTCAAGCTGGGCCGCTCGGAGATGCTGTCTGGCGGGCGACGCAAGCAGGCGCTTCTGGGTGACGCCATGGAGGCGGTGATCGCCGCCGTCTATCGCGATGCCGGGTTCGAGGCCGCCAAGGCACTGGTGCTGCGGCTTTGGGGAGAGCGGATCGACAGCGTCGAGGAAGACGCGCGCGACGCCAAGACCGCGCTTCAGGAATGGGCGCAGGCACGCGCGCTGCCGCCGCCCGATTACGTGGAAACCGCGCGCAGCGGCCCTGACCACGCGCCGCATTTCACCATCGAGGTCCGTTTGGCCATCGGCGAGCACGAAAGCGCGACGGCCGGTTCCAAGCGGCAGGCAGAACAGGCCGCGGCCAAGGCGCTGCTGACCCGGCTCGAGGCGGGCTGAGGGGCGGTCGCGTCAGGATCGCCGCAGGACATCGTGAAGTCGGGGTGACAAGGAACCGCGGTTGCGGGTCTTGGTCTCTGGCGGGGAGCGCAGAAATCGGCTAGAGCCGCCCTTAGCTGCAACACAGGATCGTTTCATGACCACGCGCGCCGGTTTCATTGCCCTGATCGGGGAGCCCAATGCGGGCAAGTCCACGCTGCTCAACCGCATGGTGGGCGCGAAGGTCAGTATCGTCACTCACAAGGTCCAGACCACCCGCGCCCGCATTCGCGGGGTCGCCATGGAGGGCGAGAGCCAGCTGGTCTTTGTGGATACGCCGGGGCTTTTCCTGCCGCGCCGCAGGCTTGACCGTGCGATGGTGGCCGCGGCCTGGGGCGGGGCGGCGGATGCCGATGTGGTCGTCTTGCTGGTCGAGGCGCATCGCGGGATCACCGAAGGGGTCGAGCGCATCCTTGCGGGCCTTGAGGACATGGGCAAGGGGCGCTGCGTGGCGCTGGCCATCAACAAGATCGACCGGGTGCAATCGGAGGTCCTGCTGGGGCTGACCGAGGCGCTGAATGCGCGATACGACTTTGCCCGGACCTTCATGATCTCGGCCGAGAAGGGCCACGGCGTCGAGGATCTGCGCCACTGGCTGGCCGAACAGATGCCCGAGGGGCCGTGGCTTTATCCCGAGGATCAGATCGCCGATCTGCCGATGCGCATGATCGCCGCCGAGATCACCCGCGAGAAGCTGACGCTGCGCCTGCATCAGGAGCTGCCCTATCAGTTGACGGTCGAGACGGAATCCTGGGAAGAGCGCGACGACGGATCGGCGCGGATCGACCAGATCATCTATGTGGCGCGCGACGGGCACAAGGGGATCATCCTTGGCAAGAAGGGCGAGACGATCAAGGCCGTCTCGAAGGCCGCGCGAGAGGAGCTCGAAGAGTTCCTCGGGCGCAGGGTGCATCTGTTCTGCCAGATCAAGGTGCGGCCCGGCTGGCTGGAAGAGGCGGCGCGCTATTCCGAGATGGGGCTGGATTTCAAGGACGGCAACGGGTGACACGGCTGACGGCGGAATTCTGGGTGCACGCCTATCTGGCGCGATTGCGGCTCGGTGATATTCCCGCCTTCGTTACCGCTCATGGCGACGACACCGCGGGCGCGGTGCTGGTCAAGCTCAACACGCTTGACGGGCGCGCGCGGGCCTTTCAGCGGTCGTTCGACCTGATGAGCGGCGCGCGCAGCTGGGTGGTCCTGGCCGATGGCGCCGAGCCCGAGGTGGATGCGATAATCGCGCGCCAGCGCGGTTTCGACCCTGATCTCTGGGTGATCGAGGTCGAGGACCGGGCCGGGCGTCACCTGCTGGATGAGGACGGTCTGGCGGACTAGCGGCTCCGCCGCAGGTTGTTGATGCGCGTCAAGGCGGCTCTTAGGTCCGGTATGCGACCCTGAAATGCATTACCGGATAAAGGGAGGCAAATTATGAAACAGCATATTTTCGTGGCGACAGACGGGTCCGACACCGCGATGCGGGCGGTCGATCTGGCCGCCGAGATCGCGGCGCGGTTCGATGTTCCTCTGACAGTGGGGCATGTGCTGCATTTCGCCCGGCCACCCGAGGAGCTGGCCCGCATGGCGGATGTGGAGCATATGGTCGAGCGGGTCAGAAGGAGCCCGGACGTGGATCTGCCCAATGTGCCCGATACCATGCTGAGCCTGTTCGCAGAGACGCGGGCCGGGGACGAGTCGATCCGGCTGATCACGCTGGTCGGGGACGATATCCTGCACCGCGCCGCCGAACGGGCCAGGGAACTGGGGGCGAAGACCGTCAAGACCGCCTCGTCGCAGGGCGACACCGCCGATGCGATCCTCGACATGGCACAGGAGGCCGGGGCCGACATGATCGTGATCGGCCACCGGGGTCTGGGGCGTCTCAAGCGCGCGGTGCTGGGCAGCGTGGCGCAGAAGGTGCTGAATAACGCCGAATGCGCCGTGGTTTCGGTGCGCTAGGCAAGGCAGGGCGGATGGGGGCTGCGGCCCTCACTCCACCACCAGCACCTTGCGCGCCAGAACCGCCTGGTTCGAGACATCGAGGAAGCGCAATTCATAGCTGCCCGGTTCATCGGGCAGGGTGACGCGCAGCGGCGGTTCGCCCTCCACCTTGGTCGCCGAGAGCCAGGTGAAGATCGCCTGATCGGCACGCGCCAGGGTGATGCGCTGATCGGCGCTGGTGGACTCGACGCTCCAGCCGACCTCGATCTGCGACCCGGCCGCGGCACTGTCGGGCGCCGAGAGGCTGGCGCCCGAACTGAGAGGCGCATCGGCTGCCAGGATTTCGACCTTGTGGCGGGCCATGACCCTGCGCCCCTCGTTGAGCATGTAGCGCAGCTCGTAAAGGCCGGGCTGGTCGGGGGCGGACATGTCACGGCTGCCCGCATCACCGACGCGGAAATACTCGGCGTAATCGCCGTCGGGCGTGCCCATGGGCACGAGGGTGATGTAATCGCGCGGATGCACCGCCCCGCTCCATTCGACGCGCAACGTGCCACCGGCGCGCAGTTTGCCCTGCGCTGAAAGCGTGACCTCGGGGGCGGTGATCTCGATGGGCTGGGAGGCCATGGTGCGCTTGCCTTCATCGAGCACGTAGCGGATTTCGTACATGCCTGTGTCGGCGGGGGCCTGAAGCTTGCCCTCGGTGTTGTCGCCCACGCGGGTGTAGTCGGTGTGGCTGCCCTCATCCGCGCCCATGGGCACGATGGTGATGTAGTCCCGGCCATGCACCGCGCCTGTCCAGCTGACGGGGATCACGGAGCCTGCAAGGGCGCTGTCGGGGCCGCTGACGCTGACCTCGGGGGCGGTGATCTCGATGGGTTGGGAGGCCATGGTGCGCTTGCCTTCATCGAGCACGTAGCGGATTTCGTACATGCCTGTGTCGGCGGGGGCCTGAAGCTTGCCCTCGGTGTTGTCGCCCACGCGGGTGTAGTCGGTGTGGCTGCCCTCATCCGCGCCCATGGGCACGATGGTGATGTAGTCCCGGCCATGCACTGCGCCGGTCCAGCTGACGGGGATCACGGAGCCTGCAAGGGCGCTGTCGGGCCCGCTGACGCTGACCTGGGGTTCGGTGATCTCGATCGGGGCGACGCCCAGCACGTTGCGGTCCTTTTGCGTCATGTAGCGCAGTTCATAAAGGCCGGTCTGGGCAGGGGCGCGAAAGTCGGCCTCGGTGTGATCGCGCACGCGCACGTAGCCTGCATATTCGCCCTCGGGCGTGCCGACGGGCACGATGGTGACGTAATCGGAGGGATCGAGGGTCGGGCTCCAGCCGATGCGGAAGGACGATCCGGCAAGGGCGCTGTCGGGCGCGGTCAGAGTGACAGCGGGTAATTCGGGTTCCGGTTCGGGCACGGGTTCGGGTTCGGGCGCGGCGGCGACGGCGCTGCTGATCGCGCCAAGGGCGCGGCCCAGCTCATCGGCATTGGCGGCCTGGATATATTGCCCGCCCGTGCGTTCGGCGATGCAGGAGAGCGAGCCGCTGTCCTGATCGGCGCCAAGCCCGAAGCCCACCACATGCGCGGTAAAGGCCACACCGCGGCTTTCCAATGTGTCAGCCAGTGCGCAGGGGTCGCGCTCGCAGCTTTCCAGGCCGTCGGAAATCAGCACCACGGTCGCGGGCGTGTCGGTATAGGAAAGTTCGGTCGCGGCCCGTTCGATGGCGTCGGTCAGGGGGGTCTTGCCGGTCGGGGTGATGGCGTTGATGCGATCGAGGATCGCGGCGCGGGTATCGGCGCCGGGCGCCACAAGGGTTTCGATGTCGTTGCAATCGCCGCGCTGACGGTGGCCATAGGCCATGAGCCCGACCTTGCGGTCTTCGGTCCAGTCGCCCAGCAGGTTTTCCATGACGCCGCGCGCGATCTCGATCTTGGCGGTGCCGTCGATCTGGCCCCACATCGAGTTCGAGCCGTCAAACACCACCATGACGTTTTCGTCGGCGGCCTGAGCGGTGCCTGCCAGCCCGAGGGAGAGGGCGGCGGCGACGCCCAATGCGCCGGAACGCAGTGCGGAAATGTGGCGGGCGATACAAAACATGAAAAATCCCTCGGTTCGTGAAATGAATTGCGCCGAGTGAAGCACGAATCGAATTGCCTTGCAAAGCGCCGCGCGGGCCTTGGCAAGGCGCGGGTTCTGGTGTGGTATGGCCCAAACGGGCAGGAGCGGCGCATGGAATGGCGCGATCAGGGCATATTGCTGTCGACGCGGACGCATGGCGAGACCTCGGCGATCATCGAGGTTTTCACGCCCGGACATGGCCGTCATGCGGGCGTGGTGCGCGGTGGCGTCTCAAGGCGCATGGCGCCGGTGCTGCAACCGGGCGCGCAGCTTGACCTGACATGGCGGGCGCGGCTGGAGGATCATATCGGCGCGTTCACGGTCGAGCCGATGCGCTCGCGCATGGCGGCGTCGATGGGGGATCGCCTGTCGCTGGCGGGGCTGAATGCGGTGACGGCGCTGTTGCTGTTCTGCCTGCCTGAGCGCGAGGCGCATCCGCGCCTTTATCAGCGCACCGAAAGGTTGCTGGACCTGCTGGGGCAGGGGGATGTGTGGCCGCTGGCCTATCTCGACTGGGAAATCGCCTTGCTGGACGAGATGGGCTTCGGGCTTGATCTGAGCCGGTGTGCGGTGATGGGCGCGCAGGCCAACGATCTGAGCTATGTTTCGCCGCGCACCGGGCGGGCGGTGTCGCGCAAGGGGGCGGGGGACTGGGCCGACCGGCTGTTGCCACTGCCGCCCTGCATGCTGGGCGAGGGGCCGGCACCCGACAGCGAGGTGGCCGAGGCGTTGCGGGTGACGGGGTATTTCCTGAGCAACCATCTGGCGATGGAACTGGGCAACAAGCCCTTGCCCGCCGCACGCCAGCGTTTTGTCGAAAGGTTCAGCGCGCGATTACCCGACGCGCCCTAGCGCAGCGCCAGCACCAGATCGACCAGCGACCCCATCGCCTGCGCGTTGCCGCCGGGCCGGTCCTCGGGCAGGTCTTCCATGCCGATGGCGCAGGCATAGATGATCCGGGCCATTTCGGGATTATTGATGCCGATTTCGGCCAGCAGGCGCTGCATGAGCGCAAGGCGGTACTGATCGACCCGCGTCACCGCCAGACGGGCCTTTGGATTGTCCTTTGCCCAGGCGCGGATCGCCGGTTCTATCGCGGTTTCGGCGTCCGGATCATCCGCGACGCGCCCGCCGATGACCTGCGAAAGGCGGCGCAATTGCCCGACCGGATGCGATTCAAGCGCAAGGGCAGCGTCAAGGCGGGCGGTGCTGTCATCTTCCCACCGGATCAGAAGCGCGGTGTGAAAGGCGGGCACATCCGCGAAATGCCAATAGAAAGAGCCCTTGGTGGTCTTGAGCTGGCGCGCCAGCGGCTCGGCCTTGAGGGATGCGGGGCCTGAACCGGCCAGAGCCGCATATCCGGCCAGCAGCCAGTCATCCTGAGCGAGTCGTCGCGAAGTCGTCATCATGCGCGAAGGATATGCCGCCCCCCGCCCCCCGGCAAGAGCGGCGAGCGTTTACAAAAGCTTCACCGAACTGTTGCAAAGGCTTAGCGAAGCCCGCCTATGACCTCCCCTGACGCGAAGGGGGATATTACGTGCTGACCATTACCGGGCTGACCAGACGATTTGGACGCAACACGGCTGTCGACGCGGTGTCGTTCACAGTCGAAAAGCCAGCGATGATCGGCATCATCGGGCGGTCCGGGGCGGGCAAGTCCACGCTGTTGCGGATGCTCAACCGGCTGACCGACGCCAGCGACGGCACGATCACCTTCGAGGGGCGCGACGTGACCGCGCTCAGGGGGGCGGCCAAGCGCGCCTGGCAGTCCGATTGCGCGATGATCTTTCAGCAGTTCAACCTGGTGCCGCGGATGGACGTGGTGTCGAACGTGCTGCATGGCACGCTCAACCGCCGCTCGACGCTGGCGACCATGTTCAATCTGTATCCGCAGTCCGATATTCACCGCGCCATCGACATCCTGGACCGGCTGGGCATCGCCGACCACGCGCCCAAGCGCGCCGAGGCCCTGTCGGGCGGACAACAGCAGCGCGTCGCCATCGCACGCGCGTTGATGCAGGACCCCAGGATCGTGCTGGCGGACGAGCCGATCGCCTCGCTCGATCCGATGAATGCGAAGCTGGTCATGGATGATCTGCGCCGCATCCATGAAGAGGACGGCCGCACCGTCATCGCCAACCTGCACACATTGGATACCGCAAGAAATTACTGCGACCGGGTGATCGGGATGCTGCATGGACGGGTCGTTTTCGACGGCTCGCCCGAACAGCTGACCACCGGCGTGGCGCGCGACATTTACGGCGCCGACGAGGGTTTCACCGAGGCCAGCACCTCGACCTCGATCGAGACGCTCGACCGGGATTCGCAAGACGTCATCCGCGAAGCCAAGGCCGCGGTCTGAAACTATCCACCCCGTCGCCGGACGCGGCGGATCAAACCCTCAAACGTGAAAGAGGACATCATGAAGAAACTGATTGCTGCCATCGTGGCCACCACTGCCCTGACCACCCCGGTCATGGCCCAGGAATTCACCGAGTTCCGCATCGGCATTCTGGGCGGTGAAAACGCCCAGGACCGCATGAGCTCGAACGAGTGCTACCGCGCCAAGGCCGAAGAGCTGCTGGGGGTGCCGGTGAAACTGTTCACGCCCGCTGACTATGACGGCGTGATCCAGGGCCTGCTGGGCGGCACGATCGACATGGCGTGGCTGGGCGCATCGGCCTATGCCAAGACCTATCTGACCGATCCCGAAGCGGTCGAGCCGATCATGGTGAAAACCAATGTCGACGGCTCCTACGGCTATTACTCGGTCGGTTTCGCACGCAAGGACAGCGGCATCGCATCGCTTGACGATCTGCAGGGCAAGGTTTTCGCCTTTGGCGATCCGAACTCGACCAGTGGCTATCTGATCCCGTCGATCGAAATCCCCCAGTCCACCGGCGCCAGCATGGAATCGGGCGATTATTTCGGTGAGGTCAAGTTCGTCGGTGGTCACGAGCAGACCATCGTCGCCGTGGCCAATGGCGATGTCGACGCGGGGGTGACCTGGGCCGACGGCATGGGCGAATGGGAAGACGGTTACAATTCCGGCGCCCTGCGCAAGGCCAGCGATGCGGGCCTCGTGGACATGAACCAGATCGTCGAGATCTGGAAGTCGAAGCCGATCCCGGAAGGCCCGATCGTGCTGCGCAAGGACCTGCCCGAGCGCGTCAAGCTGGACATCACCACGCTGACCGCCTCGCTGCCCTATA
>CAZMZS010000021.1:0-31890 GCA_964570675.1 uncultured Roseovarius sp.
CCAAAGCCGGGTTCTGGACATCACGTTAATGGCACCGCCGCCGCGGTCTGGCGGGGGATGGGAGAAAGCGGCAAGGGCGGTTCCGATGGCCGGTCATTCCAGCATGTCCAGCAGCTCATAGCCGCAGGTTGCGGCGCGAACGGCGACTGAGCGAAGGGCATAGAAGGGCAGTTTGCGCGGCTCTGCGCGGTGAATGAGGCCGAGTGCGCAAGGGCGGCCCAGCATCGCGCGAGCGATCTGGTGGCCGACATAGCCCGACATGGCGACTCCGGCGCCGTTGAAACCCGCAGCATAGCTGATGCGGGGCGAAAGGCTGCCGGCCTGCGGGAGACCGTCGAGCGTAAGTGCGACATAGCCCGACCAGCGGTAGTCGATCTTCAGGCCGCGCAGGTCGGGAAACGTGTGGCGCATGGCCTTTTCGAGGCGCTGGAAGGCCGCGGGCGATTCAAGCGCGCCAAGGGCGCCGCGGCCACCGAAAAGGACACGTCCTTCGTGTTTGCGAAACCAGCGCATCATGCGGTGGGTTTCGGTGTAGCTTCGCCCGGAGGGCAGTATCCGCTGGCTGAGCTCTGCTGGCAGAGGCTGGGTTGCGATGATGGCGCTGCGGAAGGGCACGAGGCAGCGCGCGACGGTATCGGTCGCTCGGGTCAGCGAGGAATAGGCATTGGTCGCCAGAAGAACCTGCCCGGCGCGCACACGTCCGCCGGGCGTTTCGAGGATCACGCCGTCGGGTTCTTCTGCAAGGGTCTGAACGGGGGTGCGGGTATGAAGCGCAATGCCCTGACCGGCCACGGCCCCGGCAAGCCCCAGAAGATAGCGCAGCGGGTGGATCGTTCCGGCGTCCTTTTGCAGGACGCCGCCGTGGAAGATATCGCTGCCGGTTTCCTGATGCAGTTCTTGCGCATCCAGGAGGCGATGCGCGGAACTGCCGAAGGCGTGTTCGATCCAGGCGGTCTCGTCGTGGATGCGGGCAAGGGCCTTGGCGGTATGCGCGCATTTGAGCGCGCCGGATTTGCGAAAGCCGGTATCGTTGAGGTTCAAGCGCTCGAGCGATTCCTCAAGGTGGCGCACACTTCCCTGGGCGATGTCATACATCTGCCGCGCGGTTTCAAGGCCGTGATGGCGGGCGAGGTCGGGATAGCTGCGGCGGAACTTGGCGGAGACCACGCCGCCGTTGCGCCCGCTGCCGCCTGAGCCGATGTCACCGGCCTCGAGGATGAGGGTGCTGAGCCCTGCTTCGGCGAGGGTCAGGGCTGCGTGCAGGCCGGCATAACCGCCCCCTACGATTGCAACATCGCAGCTGGTGTCCTGCGCAAGGGGCGCTGTATGGGGCGGCGCGCCCGCGGTATCGCCCCAGAGAGAGAGCGCAGGTGGCGGCAGGGGCGGCATCAACCTGGCCTTGTTGATGCCTCGACCGCGTCCGCGAGCTGGCCGAGGCTGTGGAAATGGAAATCCGGAGTGGTTTTCTGTGCCGGGTCCGGGGTGCCGCCATAACCCGCCTGATCGTGGCGCCGTTCGATCCAGCAGACATTATAGCCCAGTTCCCGCGCGACGCCGATATCGTGATACTGGCTTTGGGCGACATGCAGGATCTCGTTCTGCTTGAAACCGTGAGCCGACTGGCGGCCGCGATTGAATTCGAAAAAGCGAGGGTCGGGTTTCGCCAGCCCGGCATCGTCGAAGGTGACGGCGTCATGGAACGGCCTGCCCAGGGTGTGGGCGTAGGCGGTGTAGGCGGTGCGGTCGGCGTTGGTCATGGCGACAAGGCGGAACCGCTTGCGCAGCCGGTCGAGCGCTTCGGCGGAGTCGGGAAATGCGGGCCATTCCAGCACCGAAAGCTGAAAGTCGCGCGCGTCGGTCGCGGTGGCGGGCAGGCGCAGTTCACTGGCGAGATGCAGGTAGACATCGCCGAACACCTGGCTTGAGCGCGCGTAGTTCCGGGCGCGCCCAGCAAGATAGGGGGCGAAGATCGCGTCGTCGGAAAGATTCTTGGCGGTGTCGCCGCCGATCCTGCGAACCGCGTCGAGCACGCCTTTTTCGAAATCGATGCAGGTGCCGACAATGTCGAATGTCATGACCTTGAAGCGGGAAAAGTCCATATTTGCCTCGTTTTGCAATGCGGGCCGATCATGCGGCGCCTGTGAGTGTCTGTCAGGGGCACAATGTTGCAGGCGCCGGGATTGAGGCAATTGCAAAAAACTTTCCCATATCATAATCTGAAGTAATGAATGGATTGCGTCGCAGATTGCCGTCCTCCGGGTCGTTATTCGTGTTCGAGGCGGCGGCAAGGCATCAGAATTTCACGCGTGCCGCCGATGAGCTGAACGTCACGCAGCCTGCTGTCAGTCGTGCACTGGCGGCGCTTGAGGCGCATCTGGGCACGCGACTTTTCTTGCGCGGCAAGCCGGGGGCACGGCTGACCGAAGAGGGCGTCATTCTGAAAAATGTCGTTGTTTCAGCCTTTTCCCAGATCGAGAACGGGTTACGAGAGGTCGAGGCGCGGCGAACGGGAAAATCTCAGGTGACGCTGTCGGTGTCGACCGCCTTCACCACGCATTGGTTGATGCCTCGCATATCGCGCTTTCAGGCGGCGTTCCCGGAGGTGGATCTGCGGTTTCAGCTTATTTCAGGTGCCGTTGCGGGGCCGTTGGGAGATGTGGATCTTGCCATGCGCTATTGTCCGCCCGGCGATGAGCAAGGGCGGTTTGTCATGCAGGAGGCTTATGTTCCGGTGATGGCGCCGGGCTATCGCGCTGTGGGCACGCAGGGCGAGGCCGCCGCGCTTATTCAGCTGGAGGGCAACGAGGTGAACCACCTTCCGGGCGGCGAGGGATGGACCAGTGGCGAGGCTGACTCCCAGCTTTCCTTCTCGGATTATTCGGTTGTCGTGCAGGCGGCTCTTGTCGGGCAGGGGGTCGCGGCGGGCTGGCTGAACGTGGTGGCGCACTGGATCTGCGAAAAGCGCCTGTTGCCGACGGATCATTGCAGGATCGTGCTGCCGGGGCGCGCCTGTCGGTTGATCCAGCGGCAGGATGGCCCGCAGGTGGAGATCGCCGATCAGGTGGCGCAATGGCTGGTCAGGGAATTGCGCGAGGATGTGGGCAGGATGCATGGGCTTTATCCCGAGTTGGGCATAGCCGCCCTGCTTGATCCGGTGTCAGGCAAGGGAGACAGGGTGTGAGCCTTCATCCGGCGATTTACGAAGCCTTTCAGGTGGTGATGCGGTTCGGCACGATCTCGGGTGCGGCCGAGATCATGGGGCGCAGTCAGCCGGCGGTGAGCCGGATGATCGACAAGCTGGAAGAGGACATGGGCGTCAAGCTGTTCGAGCGCCGCAAGGGCCGGGTTGTCGCGACGCATGCGGCGCATCTTCTGCTGGAGGAGGTCGAGCGGCTGTTCGTGTCGCTGTCGTCGCTGGACGATTTCGGCAAGCGCCTTGCCGAGGGCAGCGAGGCCGGTGTGGGGGTGGCTTGCCTGCCGGCGCTGGGGCTGGATTTCATGCCCGAGGTCATTTCGCGCTTTTCGCATGGACGCCCGCAGGCGCGGGTCATTCTGAATGTGCGCATGTCGGTCAGTGTCGAAAAATGGGTCGCGACGCAGCAGGTCGATTTCGGTCTGGCCGAAACGCCGTTCCAGTTATCGGGGTTCAAGACCAGCCTTTTCGCGGATACCTCCTATGTGGCCGCGATCCCGGCGGCGCATCCGCTGGCGCAGGCAGAGGTGCTGACGCCCGAGCATCTGAAAGATGAACGGCTGATCGCCTGGACGGCGTTCGTGTCGGCACGAAGGATTTTCGACGATGTGATGCAGGGGGCCGGTGTGGTGCCACGGCAGGTCACGGAATGCACCATGTCCGCCCCGATGTGTTCGATGGTCAGGCGCGGCCTGGGACTGGCGATTGTCGATCCGTTCACGGCATGGTCGCACCGGGACCCGGGCGTGGTCTACCGGCCTTTCGCGCCGCGTATTCCCTGCCGGTTTGCATTGCTGCGATCGGAGACGCGGTTGCAGACCGAATTGGCTGGCGAGCTGATCGGCTTTGCCGAGGAGTTGCGCGACGAGATTCTGGCCGACATGCCCTGAATTTCGCCGCTTCAGTATGCGATAGACGCATAATGAACGCCAAACTTTGCATTTTGCTTCTAATCAGCCATGGTCTTTACTCTTCGGCATGCAAACCGGATCAAACCCTTTTGATGACCAATCCCGATACGATGTCGTTGTTATCGGCGCTGGCGTGAATGGCACGGCGGCGTTGCGGGAACTCTCGCTTGCGGGCTACAGAACGCTGCTGGCCGAGGCCGATGATTTCGCGGCCGGGGCAAGCAGCCGGTCATCGCGAATGCTGCATTGCGGGCTGCGATACCTGGAAAGTGCGCGGCCGGTGCGCGATGCGATCGCCCATCCTTTTCGCTTTGCACGGGCCTTGGGCATGGCGAGAGATGCGATGGAGGCGCGCGCCGAGCTGGCCTGCGATGATGGCGTTGTCACGCGCGCCATCGAGCTGAACTTTCCGGTGTGGCGCGACGGGCCGTTTGCACGCTGGCAACTGGATATGGGCTTGCGCCTGCTGGCGCGGCTTGGCCCAAGGGCGCCGGGGCTGGATCGCCGGACGCTGAGCGCCGATGAGGCGCGCGCGCATCCGATCGGGCGCCATTTGCGAGATCAATCCGGTCTGCGCGGCATGGTGAGCTTTCGCGAATACCTGTTCGCGTCGCCCGAGCGGATCTGCGTGGATAACGCGCTGGAAGCCGAGGCGCAGGGCGCGGACCTGCGGCTGCGCACCCGCGCCGAACTGCGTGATCGCGATGCGGACGGGTTCTGGACGGTCGCTCTTGAGGATGCCGACGGTCGCACCGAGACGGTGCGGGCGCGGGTCGTTCTGAACATGGCGGGGACATGGGCGGACGAGGTCGGCGCGTTTGGCAGGCGCCTGATCCGGGGTACCAAGGGTGCGCATATCGTGATCCGCCTGCCCGAGGGGTTTGCCGACCGTGGCATTGCCAGTCTGCACCGCGGGGGCCATCCATTTTACGGCCTGCCGCTGGGTGAGAACCGTTTCTATTTCGGCCCGACGGAGACCCTGTTCGAGGGCGATGCGCGTGCGGCAAGGGTTGAGCGAGAAGACATTGATTTCCTGCTTGGCGAGGCCAATCACCTGTTGCCGGGGCTTGATCTTGGCCTGCGCGATGTCGAGCAATGCTGGGCGGGAGTGCGCCCGCTGACCGAAGACCCGGCGCAGCCCATGGGCGCGCGCGAGCGGCGCATTCACGATTTTGGCGACAGCGGGCTGGAGAACGTGCTGGCGATGACGGCGGGGCCGATCATGAGCCACCGCAGCGCGGGGCGCCGCTTGCTTGAGGATGTGCGCAAGAGGATCGGTGCGCCCGAGACGCCGGACCGTTCCGGCCCGGAGCGCGCAGCACCGGGGCATAATGCACGCGGAGCGGATGCCATCGCGCGAGAGCATGCGCATGACCTGTTCGGTGTGCTTGTGCAGCGCACGGGTCAGGTGTGGGAGGGATTGGTTTCGCGCGAGGACGCGGCGCATACCGCGCAGCAGGTTGCCTCTGTCCTGGGCTGGAGCAAGGCCCGCACCACCCGCGAGATCGACGCTTTCATGACGCGCCAGGCGCGAGAATTCCATGTGCCAAGGCATGTGGAGAACGGCCCGGATCATCCGGGCCCAATGACCGGAAATAACCAGTGAATAACCCAACAAGGAGACAATGATGAATATGTTGAAAACCACGATCAGCGCACTGGCCCTGACGGCCGCGACGGCGACGACGGGTCTTGCCCAGGAAGAGGTCAAGAATGACCGCTTCAGTGAAGTACTGGAGCGCGGCGTGCTGCGCGTCGGTGTGCAGGGCGCGTTCCGGCCCTGGGCCTTCCGTTCGCCGGATGGTGCGCTTCAGGGGATTGAAGTGGACCTGGCCCAGACGGTCGCGGACCGCATGGGAGTCGAGCTGGAAACCGTGCAGATCTCATCGGCGAACCGGATGGAGTTTCTGCAGCAAGGCAAGGTCGATCTGTTGATCGGGGCGATGTCCGACAGGCCCGACCGCCGCAAGGTGGTGGGGATTGTGGAGCCGGCCTACTGGACCTCGGGGCCGACCCTGATGGCCAAGGAGGGCGTGATCTCGTCCTGGGACGACATTGCCGGCAAGCCGGTTTGCGGCAAGCAGGGCGTTTTCTACAACAAGATTGCCGAAGTCGAGTTCGACGCCGATGTCGTGGCCTTCGGCGGCAATACCGAGGCCAAGGAGGCGCTGCGCTCGGGCAAATGCGTGGCCTGGGTCTATGACGACACCTCGATTGCCGCGGACCTGGCCAGCGGTGACTGGGAGGGCTTTGAAATGCCGGTCGATACGGTTTTCTCCAACCCCTGGGGCGCGGCGGTTCCGCTTGAGGAGAAGGACGGGATCTGGGGTGCGTTCATGTCCGGGATTGCCTATAAATGGCATGAGGAAGGCACGCTGATCGAGCTGGAAAAGAAGTGGGGCGTGAAGCCTTCGCCCTGGCTGGCCGAGATGCATCAGAAGCACATGTATGACGACTCGTACCTGAACAACTGATCCTGACGCGCAGTCACGACACCTTTTGAAACGACCGGGCGGCGTTTGCCATTTGTGGCCACGCCGCCCGGACACCCAAGGGATATGCATCCGTGCTTGAGCTTATAGCGCCCTATTTCGAGCGGCTTTACGACAGGACGGGGCTGAATTTTTCGCCGTTCTACGATTCCTATGACTGGTCGCGGCTGACCGAAGGCATGGTCGTCTCGGTCCAGCTGATCGCCGCCATCGTCGCGGTTTCGCTGGTGATCGGCGTCATCGGGGCTGGTGCGCAGACCTCGCGCATACGGGCCGTGCGCTGGTGCGTGGCCGTCTATATCGAGATTTTCAGGAACACGCCGCCGATCGTGCAGCTGTTGTTCTTCTATTTCGGCCTTGGGGCGATCACGCCGCAGGTCGATATGGGGGGCTGGTATGAGCCCATGATCGGCTCGTTCGGCTGGGCGGTGATCGCCATCGGGATTTTCGGCGGAAGCTACAATGTCGAGATTTTCCGCTCGGGCGTGGAAGCGGTGCCGACGGCGACGACGGAAGCCGCGGAATCGCTTGGCTTCTCGAATTTCAAGATCTTCGTCTATATCACGCTGCCGCTGGCCTTCCGCTTCTGTCTTCCGGCGTTGACCAATAACGTCGTCAGCCTCGCCAAGACGTCATCGCTGGCCTATGTGATCGCGGTTCCCGAAGTCACATATTCGCTGAGCGGCATCTGGTCGGACAATGTGAATGTGCCCGAGATGATGCTGTTGCTGTTTGCCTATTACATCGTGCTTGTCGCGATCATCGCCAAGGCGATGTCGCTGCTTGAGCGCAAGCTGGCATTGCCGGGGTACGGGCAATGAACGGGTATAGCGTAACAGCAATGACATGGCGCGCGCCGGTGCTGGCAATGGGCCTGTGCGTCGCCGGAACGGTGGCGGCGATGGCCCAACAGGGCGGAGATGCGCGCCCCAGCGCCTTCGCGACGCTGCTGACATGGATGCCCTTCATTCTGGAGGGGTTCGTGCTGAACCTCGTGATGAGCATCCTTGCGATGGCGATCGCGACCGTTGCAGGGGTGATCCTTGGCTTCATGCAGATCAGCCCGATCCAGCTTATCCGCCTGCCGGCCAAGCTGGTGACGCATCTTTTCCGCAACTCGCCCTGGCTGGTGATCCTGTTCGCGATCATGTTCCTGATCCCGTTCCAGATCCGCTTGCCGGGCGGGGGCGTGGTGATGATCCCCGATTGGGTCAAGGCCACGATCGGTTTCGCGCTGCCGGTGATGGCGAATGTTTCGGAAATCCTGCGCGGCGCTGTGGCGTCGATCCCGTCGGGCCAGTGGGAAAGCGCCGAGAGCCTTGCCTTCACGCGGTATCAGACGCTGCGATACATCATTCTGCCGCAATGCATCCGCCGGATGATGCCGCCCTGGATGAACTGGTATGCGCTGATGACGCTGATGACGCCGATGGCCGCGATCCTTGGTGTGAACGAGGCGCTGGGCAATACGCAGGCGGCGATGGAGGCCGCCGGCGCAAGGCCGGAATTGCTGGTGCCCTTCTACCTTTTCCTGATGACGATCTTCTTCGTCTTCATCTATCCGATTTCCCTTTACACCCGCCGGCTCGAGCGCCGTTTCGCCGCCGGGTCCTGACGCAGGAGCGATTGACGCATGACACCTTCAGATAACTGGACGCCCGATCAGCCGATCGTCGCGCTCAAGAATGTCCACAAGAGTTTCGGAAGTTTCGAGGTTCTCAAGGGTATCGACCTTACGGTGATGAAGGGCGAGGTGGTTTGCATCATCGGGGCCTCCGGCTCGGGCAAATCGACCCTCATCCGCACCATAAACGGGCTGACGCCGGTGAATGAGGGTTCGGTTCAGGTCGAGGGGCAAGAGGTTCACGATGGCAATCTTGACAAGCTGGCGCTGCGCCGCAAGGTCGGGATCGTCTTTCAGCAATACAACCTGTTCCCGCACCGCACCGTTTTGCAGAACATCATGATGGCGCCGCTTCTGGTGCTGCGAGAGAACAAGGCCGAGGTCGAGGCCCGCGCGCGCGCGTTGCTGGCCAAGGTCCAGTTGCACGACAAGGAAAACGCCTATCCGGCCGAGCTGTCGGGCGGGCAGCAACAGCGGGTGGCCATCGCGCGCAGCCTTTGCATGCGCCCCGATGTCATGTTGTTCGACGAGGTGACCGCAGCGCTGGACCCTGAGACGGTGGGCGAGGTGCTGCTGACGATCAAGCAACTGGCCGCGGACGGGATGACCTGCATTCTTGTCACGCATGAGATGGGCTTTGCCCGCGAGATTTCCGACCGGGTGTATTTCACCGATGCGGGCAGGATCTGCGAAACCGGTCCGCCGAATGTCCTGTTCGACAACCCGCAGGACCCGAGAACCAAGGAGTTCCTGTCGAAAGTGCTCTGAGGGCGTTTGAGACAGGTGTGAAACGAACGGGCGGGGATCGGATCGGACCTTTGCCCGACAAAAGAGGTGTGCCATGACGCAACAATCCACCCCACGTGCAAGCGATCCGCTGCTGAAGCCCTTGACCATCAAGAAGCTCGTGCTGCGCAACCGGCTCTTGAGCACATCGCATGCCTGTGGCCTGGAAAAGGACGGGTTTCCGCAGGATGCCTATCAGGCCTATCACGAGGAAAAGGCCAAGGGCGGGCTGGCGCTGACCATGTTCGGGGGGTCGTCCAATGTGGATATCGACAGCCCCAACATCTTTCAGCAGCTCAATGTGGGCACCGACGAGATCATCCCGCATTTCCAGCGCTTTTCCGAGCGGATACATGCGCGCGGCGCGGCGCTGATGTGCCAGATCACGCATCTGGGGCGCCGGGGCGACCCCTATGCGCAGGACTGGCTGCCCCCGATCGGCCCGTCACCGATCCGCGAGACATTGCATCGCGGCATCCCGCGCGAAATGGATGAAGACGACATTGCACGAGTGGTGAAGGCCTATGGGCAGGCCGCGCGGCGCTGCGAAGAGGGTGGGCTTGACGGAATCGAGACGCTCGCATCCGGGCATATGATCGGGCAGTTCCTGTCGCCCAAGACCAATGAACGGACCGACCGTTTCGGCGGGTCGCTGGAAAACCGCATCCGTTTCGCGCTGATGGTGCACGAGGAAATCCGGCGCAATGTGAGCGACGATTTCGTAGTCGGGATGCGCTATGTGGTGGACGAGGGGATCGACGGCGAGCTGACGCCCGAGGACTGCATCGAGGCCGCGCGGATCCTGCAGAGCGAGGGCTCGGTCGATTTCTTCAATGCGCTTTATGGTTCGATGGATACGTCGCGTTCGCTTTCCGAAGAGGTGTTTCCGGGCATGGGTGTTGCGGCGGCGCCTTGGGTGGCCGCGGTGGGGCGTTTCAAGCGCGAGGTCGATCTGCCCGTGTTCCACGCGGCAAAACTGTCGGACATGGCATCGGCCCGTTTTGCGGTGGCCGAGGGCCATGTGGACATGGCCGGTTTGACGCGCCCGCAGATCGCCGATCCGCACATGGTTGCCAAGCTGATGGCAGGCGAGGAGCACCGGATACGGCCCTGCGTCGGTGCCGGGCATTGCCAGTCGCAGCACCGTCCCAAATGTCTGCATAATGCGGCCACGGGGCGCGAGCTGAGCATCGGGCATGACATCGAGCTGGCCGCCAAACGCCGGCGCGCGGTGGTTGTCGGGGCCGGGCCGGGCGGGCTTGAGGCGGCGCGCATCCTGGCCGAGCGCGGCCATGATGTGTCCATTTTCGAGGCGGCGCCCCAGCCCGGCGGGCAGCTTTTGTTGGCGGCGAGTGGCTGGCGCAAGGATCTCGTCGGGATCGTCGACTGGCGGTTGGGTGAACTTGAAAGGCTGGGTGTGCCTGTGCAGTGCAACCGCTTCATGGAGCCCGAGGACATTACCGCGCTTGATCCGGACCTCGTGATTCTGGCGACGGGGGGGATTCCGCAGACGGATTTCGGCGATGGTGCCGATCTTGTGCTTTCGGCCTGGGACGTGGTGGGCCGACAGGTCAAAGCGCAGGGCGATGTGCTGATCTGGGACGGGACGGGCCGTCATCCGGCCCTGCTGGCGGCGTTCTCGGCGATGGAGCAGGGTGCCGATGTTCAGCTGACGACGATCGATGGCGGGGTGGCCGAGGATCTGGTCTATCCAGAAGCGACGCGCTGGCAGAAGGACATGGCGAAAACCGGGCTCAGATCCGACGGGCACCTGCGCCTGGTCAAGGTCAGCCGCGAGGGCAACCGGCTTGCTGCGACACTGTTGAACGAACTGACCCATGAGCACCAGACGCGGGTGGTCGATCAGGTCGTGGTGGAGATGGGCACGCTTCCGATGGATGATCTGTTCGACGCTCTGAAGGAAGGCGCGTCGAATGGCGGAAAGACCGACATTCACGCGCTCAAGGCGTTGCGCCCGCAGCCCCGCCCGCAATCGGGGTTCGAGTTGCACCGGATCGGCGATGCGCTCTCGTCGCGCAACGTTCATGCCGCGGTTTATGACGCCTTGAGGCTTTGTTCCGTGTCATAGGGTCCTGAGGGAACGGCACCGTGAAGTGCCGGACCCCGTTGAGACTTGGCCGGCGATCGGCGCGGCGTGTCAGTCCGTGTCCTCGGTGAGGCGGGAATCCTCGCGCACCTCGAACCACATCGCGTTGAGAATGGCGAAGAGCGCGGCCAGAGGCAGGCCGAGAATCCAGGCGAAATACCACATGGGATGTCCTTTCCTTAATAGGCGTTCTTGTTCTCGGTGATCTCGTCCATGGTGACCTTGCCCCACAGCACCTTGTAGACCCAGGCGGTGTAGATCAGGATCAGCGGCATGAAGATCACCGTGACGGCCAGCATCACGAACAGGGTGAGATGCGAAGACGAGCTGTCCCATACCGTCAGCGACGAGCGCGGGTCGATCGAGGAGGGGAGGATGAATGGGAACATCGTGAGCCCCACCGAGGCGATGACGCCGGTGATCCCCAGTTTCGAGAACAAGAGCGCCGACAGCTCGCCGCCCCGCCAGAGCGACAGGTAGGCCAACGCCATGCCCGCGAATCCCATCGCCGGGGCGATCACGATCCAGGGGCGCACCGAATAGGCCGCCAGCCATGACCCTTCGCGCGCGACCTCGGTCAGGAGCGGGTTCGAGGGGCCGTCCACCGCGGCCTGCGTGGTCATGACATAGCCGTCGATGCCAAAGGCCAGCCACAGCCCGGCCAGTGCATAGCCCGCCAGGGCGACCAGCCCGGCAAAGGTGCCGACAAGACGCGCGCGCGTCACGACCGGCCCTTCGGCCTTGAGCGCGACCCAGGCGGCGCCATGGGCGATCAGCATGCTGAGCGACACCGCGCCGGCCAGCAGCGCGAATGGGTTCAGGAGGCCAAAGAACGACCCCTCATAGAGCGAGAACAGGTCATCGGTCAGCCGGAACGGCACGCCCTGCAAGACGTTGCCCACCGCGACGCCGAAAATCAGCGCGGGCACCGCGCCGCCGAGGAAAAGCGCCCAGTCCCAGCCGTAGCGCCAGCGCGGATCGTCGCGTTTGGAGCGATACTTGAAGCCCACGGGGCGCAGGATCAACGCCGCGAGGATGACGAACATCGCAAGGTAGAACCCCGAGAAACTGACCGCGTAGAGCGGCGGCCAGGCGGCGAAGATCGCGCCGCCCCCGAGGATGAACCAGACCTGGTTGCCTTCCCAGACGGGGCCGACCGTGTTGATCACAAGGCGGCGCTCCTCGTCGGTCCGGGCGATGAAGGGCAGAAGCGCACCCACCCCCATGTCGAACCCGTCGGTCAGGGCGAAGCCGATCAGCAGCACGCCCAGAAGGCCCCACCAGATGATGCGCAGGATGTCGAAATCTATCATTTCATAAAGGATCATGGCCGTCACTCCGCAGGGTTTGCAAATGGATCGCGCCCGTCATGGGTGCGCAGGCGGTGTTCATGGCGCACGCGCCATTCCTCGGCTTCCTCGGCGTCCTGAACGGGGCCCTTGCGAATGTATTTCAGCATGAGGCCCATCTCGATGATGAACAGCACCGTGTAGAAGGTGACGAACCCCGCCAGCGTCAACAGGAGCGATGTGATCGAAAGGTGGCTGACCGACAGTGCCGTGGGCAGAACACCATCCACGGTCCAGGGCTGGCGGCCGTATTCGGCCACGAACCAGCCCAGTTCAGCCGCGATCCAGGGTGTCGGGATGATCGCCACCGCCGCGATCAGCGACCAGCGCGGATAGGTGCGGGTGCCGAAGTTCGAGCGTATGAAGAAATACGTCATCACCCCGATAAACGCAAAGCCGAGCCCCACCATGATGCGGAAGGCCCAGAACAACGGCCAGACCGTGGGGATGGTATCGTTGGCGGCCTGTTCGATCTGTGCCTCGGAGGCGTCGCGCGGATCTTCGACATATCGTTTCAGCAGCAGTGCATACCCGAGGTCGCCGCCGTGTTCCTCGAAGGTGGACAGGATGTCGGGCGCGGTCGCTTCGCGGTCCTGCCGGATCGTCATCAGCGCGTCATAGGCGATCAGCCCCGAGCGGATGCGATCTTCGGATTCGGCGACGAGTTCGGTGATGCCGGGAATATCCTTGGTCAGCGAGCGGGTGGCGATCAGGCCCATCGCATAGGGGATCTTGACCGCGTAGTGATTTTCGCGCGCCTCCTGATCGGGCAAGCCGACAAGGGTGAAGGCTGCGGGTGCCTCTTCGGTGTGCCACATGCCTTCCATCGCGGCGAGCTTCATGCGTTGCGTGTGGGTCGCGCTGTAGCCGGATTCGTCACCCAGAAGGACGACCGAGAGCGCAGCGGCGAGACCGAAGCTTGAGGCGACGGTCATCGAGCGGCGGGCGAGTTCCACATGCCGCCCCTTGAGGAGATACCAGGCCGAGACACCCAGCACGAAAACCGAGGCGGTGACATACCCGGCCGAAACCGTGTGGACGAATTTCGCCTGTGCCACCTCGTTGAACATCACGTCAAAGAAGCTGGTCATCTCCATGCGCATGGTCATGGGGTTGAATTCGGCGCCAACGGGGTTCTGCATCCAGCCGTTGGCGATCAGGATCCAGAGAGCCGAGAAGTTCGACCCGATCGCCACCAGCCAGCCGATCACCATATGCGAGACCTTAGAGAGCTTGTCCCAGCCAAAGAACCAGAGGCCGACGAATGTCGCCTCGAGGAAGAAGGCCATCAGCCCCTCGATGGCCAAGGGCGCGCCGAACACGTCGCCGACGTAATGGCTGTAGTAGCTCCAGTTCATGCCGAACTGGAATTCCATCGTGATGCCGGTGGCGACACCGAGGACGAAATTGATCCCGAACAGCGTGCCCCAGAACTTGGTCATCTGCCGCCAGATCGGGCGCCCGGTCATGACATAGACCGTTTCCATGATGGCGATCAGGACCGACAGGCCCAGCGTCAGCGGAACGAACAGGAAGTGATACATGGCCGTCATCGCGAATTGCAGGCGAGACAGCTCAACAAGGTCGAGTTCCATAATGTCTACTCTCCGGCCCCAAAGGGGCAACTTTGGCTTCGATATGGGCAGACCATTAAGGTGTATAGAAGATAAATCTTTGATTCAGGTCAATGTTACATTCTGAAATCAATATTTGTTCAGACCGGGAGGATCAAACCGCCCGAGGCCCGGACCCATTCGGTTTCGATCCGGCTGTGCGAGGCCAGGATCAGCGCGCTGTGCGGGCAGATCGCCCGCACGCCGTCAAGAACCGCACGGGCGGTTGCCGCATCAAGCCCGGTCGTCGGTTCGTCCAGCAAGAGGATGGCGGGACGCCGGAGCAGGACGCGGGCGAGCGCGAGACGCCGGGATTCTCCGCCTGAAAGACCGGTGCCGGTTTCGGCCAGTTCCGCCTGCAAGCCGCCGCGCGGGGCAAGGACGGGCCAGAGCGCAACGGCATCGAGAACCCGGCGCATCTGGGTGGCGTCAGCCTCGGGCAGGGCAAGGCGGAGGATGCTTTCAACCGTGCCACGGGTGAGGACGCTGCGCTGCGAAAGCAGGCCCACTTCTGCCCGCAGATCGGCCTCGTTCCAGTCGGCCAGGTCGCGCCCATCAAGCTGCGCACGCCCCTCGGTGGGATGGAGAAGCCCGGCGGCAAGGTGGAGGATCGTGCTTTTGCCACAACCGCTGGGACCGGTCAGAGCGATGGAATCGCCGGGACCGGCATCAAGCGAAACACCGCGGACGATGGGGGCGTGGGCGGTGTCTTCCTGCCAGCCGATATCGTGCAGGCGCAGACTGGGCTGCGCGGTGCGCGCCTTGGGGCTTGCAGGGGGGTGCCCCCCGGCTTGATCGTCGAGTTGGCGCCCGACGCGGCGGGCAGCGTCCATCATGCGCCCCAGATCGGCCATGGCACGGCGCAGCGGCGCGAATATCTCGGCAAGGGCGAGGGTTGCGAAAAACCCCAATGCGGCCTGCGCCGGGGTCAATATGGCGCTCTGCGCCAGCGATGCGCCAAGGCCAAGCGTTCCGGTGGCGGCAAGCAGGGCCGACATGGCAAGGGCCAGTGTGGCCCATTGTTCGGCCCGGTCCACCTTGGTGCGGGCCGCGTCCATGCGCTCAGCCGCGTCGTGGACATCGGCCCGTGCGCGATCCAGCACGCCATGCATGACCAGGTCTGTCTTGGCGCGCATAAGGTCCATGCTGCGCGTGCGCAGGGCCTGCATCGCGGCCTCGGCCCGTCGCGCTGCCCTGCGAGAGCGCAGCGCCGCCACGGCCAATGCCGCCGCGCCGCCCAGCCCCAGCACGCTTGCGACCCATAGCGCGACGAGCGGCGCCACGAGCCAGGCCAGCGCAAGCAGCGCCAGCGCGAGGGTTGCCGCACCCGCAAGCAGTGGCACCGCAAGGCGCAGCATCACGCCATCCAGAGCGTCGACATCGGCCACGATCCGGTTCAGCGTTTGAGACCCGCGCATCCGCGACAGTTGCCGCCATGGCCGGGCGGCGATCCCGCGCAGGAGGCGCACGCGCAGGTTCGCCAATGCGCGCAGCGTGGCGTCATGGGTCAGGATCCGCTCGCCATAGCGCGCGGCCGTCCGTCCCAGGGCAAGGAAGCGCACCCCGGCGCTGGGGCGGAACACGTCGAAGACGGCGCCCGTCCCGGCCAGACCGGCAGCGGCGGCGGCGGTGATGAACCACCCCGACAGGCCCAGGAGCGCCGCACCCGCCACCAGGACCGCGACCGAAAGGGCAAGGCCGCGCCGCATCGCCACCCGGTCGGCGCGCCACAAGAGCCGGTATATCCGCCAGAGCCAGCGCATCAGCCCATCCCCCCGTCGAGCGAAATCACCTCGTCCATCCGGCCTGCCAAGGTGGCGTCATGAGTCGCCACGATCAGCGTGCGCCCGGATGCCGTGAGCTCCAGAAGCCCGTCGGTCACGGCGTCGGCGGTAGCGCGGTCCAGATCGGCGGTCGGCTCGTCGGCGAGGATCACGTCCGCCCGAGACAGCCAGAGGCGCGCGATCAAGAGCCGCCTGGCCTCGCCGCCCGAGACACCCATGCCGGTTTCGCCAAGGCGGGTATGCAGCCCATGCGGCAGCCGCGCCACGATCCCGTCGGCCTGCGCCTTGCGCAGGGCGGCATGCAGGGACGCATCGTCGGTCTTGTGCCCGTTCAGCAGCAGGTTGCCCAGAAGGCTGCGGTTCAGGAAATGGACATCCTGCGGCAGCCATCCCAGACGCGCGCGCCATGCGGCGGCCGTGGCGGCGTCGAGCGTTTGGCCGGCAACCTCGATCCGCCCGTGATCGGCGGTGCGCAGACCTGCGAGACAGGCCAGAAGCGTGCTTTTGCCCGACCCGCTGGGTCCGGTCAGCGCGACGCGCGCGCCCGGTGCAATATCGAGATCGGGGAACTCGATCCTGTGATCCGCAACCCGCAGTCCAAGAGACCGGGTGCGGATATGCGCGGGGCCCTGAAGAGCAGGCGCCGGGGCGGTGCCGCCAAGCAAGGGCATGAGGTCGCCCGCGCAGAGCGCGTCCAGTTCGTCATTGACCGCATCGGCAGCGGCCTTGTCGTGCCATGCCGCGGCCAGTTCGCGCAGGGGGTCGAAGAATGCCGGGGCCAGCATCAGAAGCCAGATGCCTTCGGTGGCGTCCAGTGGCATGGTCCAGTAGCCGAAATCGATCTGCCCCAGCAGCAGGAAGCCGACATAGACCGCCACCATCGCAACGCCGATGGCGGAGAAAAGTTCGAGCACCGTCGACGACAGGAAGGCGAGGCGCAGAACCGCCATTGTCCGTTTGCGCAGGGCGTCGGCGCGGTTCTGGAAATCCTCGGTCATGCGCCCCACTGCCCCCAGAAGCCGAAGGTCGGGCAGGGCGCGCAAGCGGTCCAGAAGCATCGTGTTGAGGGAAGAGACCTCTTCGAGCTGGCGCGCGCTGGCCTGTTTGGCGGCCATTCCGACCAGCGCCTGAAAGACCGGAATGAGCGGCCCCGCCATCAGCAGGATCAGTCCCACCGCCCAGGAATGCCACACCGCCAAGGCGAAAATCACCAGCGGAACAGAACGAACCCGCGCCATCGCGGGCCGGTAGCGCGTCAGCGCCGGGATCAGCATGTCCAGCTTTTCGCTCAGCAACGCCCCGAGCGCGCCGGAATCCGGGCGGGCCTCATCGACGGGGCTGCGCGCGGCTTCGCGGTCCAGCAGGTCTTGCCGAAGGGCCGCGACGGCGCGCCGCGCATCCCGGATGAGACGCTTTTGCGCGAAATGGTCGAGGCCGGCCCGCAAGACCCCGAGCAGCGCGAAACCGGCGAGCCCTTTCACCATGTCCCCTGGTGTCATCGCGTGCAGCAAGCCCGCAATCAGCGAGGCCGCGAACCAGGCCTGCGGAATCCACAAAAGCGCCGAAAGCGCCCAGGCCCCTTGTGCGATGGGGTTGGCGAGTGTTCGATGTTCCATGTTCTGGCGTAATGGCTCTCGTCTTGTGGTCCTGGCGCGACGCGTATGTGCCCTCGTCGCCACTCTTAATACCTGACCGGCACATAGCTGAAGTCTCAAGATTGTCACAGGAGACAGGCGCGTTGACCGGACGTTCAGCTGTTCGAACTCCAGAAGCATCTGTCGAAATCGACGTATCTGATCATGTCCTCTGTCTGGCCGACCGGCACAAGACGCGAACAGCCCTCGAAGGCATCGTGACTTTCAAAGACCGAGACCACGCCGGTCTCGCCTTTCGTGCCGCCGCGCGCACAAAGACGTTCGCCAGGCGCCAATTCAGAGACTTCGCGTGCCCCGTCCGGGGCCTCGGCGACGAAGACATGGGCGTGACTGCTGGTATTGCGGACGCACACCATGTCCGACCGGGTCACCGCCGCGTCGGCGGCGGCGAAACCCGGAACCAGCAGAACGGTCAGTGTGATGAGAGCCTTGCAGTCCATGATCGGAGTATCGCGCTGTCTGGCTGCCGCCGTCAAATGCCGGGGGCTCACATTTCGGACACGCGGACATCATTCGATCGTGATCCTCCGATACCGGGAATCAGGATAGCCTGAATGCATTCACGAAAGGGAGTAAGCCAATGAATACGAAACAGGGAATTGCGGGCGGACTGGCTGTGCTGGCCCTTAGCGCAGGGAATGTCATGGCCCAGGATGCCCCTTTTGGAACCGATGCGGACGCGGAATATGCCGCCGGGCTTTGGTCGATCATGGAAGAGGCGAACCTTGCTGGTGACGGTATGATCCGGACCTTCCCGTATGAGGGTGTCGCACCGCACGGAATGATGTTGGAGACGCTTTACACGACCGCGACAGTCGACGGCCATTCCGGCGATCTGATCATCAAGCGCAACTATGGCCCCGAGGGTGTGAGCATTGATGCGGTGATGAACGAGCCGGACAAACATCTTGGCGCCGTGACCGTCATGTTCCGGCGTGAGGCCGGTTTCGATCCCGATAATGCCGACTGGTTCTGGGTCAAGTATCTGCCGGATGGCTCGCTGGACAAGAACCCCGCCGGCAAGCGCCTGGCCGGAAAGGTGGCCAAAGGTATGGATGCGGGGTGTATTTCCTGCCATGTCGGAGCAGGTGATGACATGGTCTTTACCTCAGACCATCTGGGGGCGAACTGACTGGCGGCGACCCAGAGAGCGCCAATCGCCATTTGCGGGCCGGGGCCGTGATAGGGGCTGCGAGAGGTCTCAGACCTCGACCTTGATCCCGGCTTGGCGGAAGGCTGCGATCTGTTCGGCAGACGCCGTCCGGTTGGTCACGAGCGTGTTGATCGTTTCGACCGCCCAGGATTGCACGCGGCTGGTTTCGCCAAGCTTGCTCTGGCCTGCGAGGGTGAGGGAGCGCGGCGCCTGCTGCGCCATGGCAATTGCGACCTCGGATTTGGCACGGAGCTGGGCTGTCTTGCGCTGGCGGAAAGGCTCTTCCGAAGGGGCTCGGGCAGAACGGCACCGCCGTGGACACGGTTGACCAGCCGGGTTTCCGTTAGATCCAGAAGGTCGCGCCGCACGGTTTCCCGCGAGACGTTCAGCATTCCCGCAAGGTCGTTCGCGCTGACCTGGTGGTTGGCGGCCAGCATGGCCAGAATCCGCTGGTGACGGTCCTTTGCCCACATCAGGCGGTCCCATTCGAACAATTGCGCCGGCCGGTCAGTGCCTGGGTGGCCTTCATGCCGAGCAGGGCCGTGCAAACCACAGCCATGACGCATGTGGAAAAGGCTGCCGCCCGAGATATCAGCCGCAGGCGCTGCGCACAGCGGCGACGCGTTCGGCATTGTCGCGCGCGATGGTCCCGTCGGCATTCCAGAGTGAATTCTCGAACCCGACGCGCAGCTTGCCGCCACGCCGGTGCGCCTGGGCCAGGCATGCGGTTTCGCCGCGTCCGAAGGCGCAGACTGCCCAGTCGGGGGCAAGCTCCATCGTCTTCATGCGATCGAGAAACGGCACGAGATCGGCGGGCGCGCTGTTCTGATCGCGGCTGTAGCGGCCCAGAACGAAGATCAGTTGCAGGCCGGGATCATGCAGCAGGTTGTCGGGCAAAAGCCGGGCCAGAAGGTCGAAATCCGCCGGGTCGTAGAGAATATGCTGCACGGCGATGCCGCGCGCGGCGCAATCGCCGTAGAACTCTGTCGCGGTGGCGTCGGGTGTGCCCAGCACCATCTCGCGCAGGGCGGCCGAGACCATGCTGGCGCCCGACGCAAGTGCGACCTGCCGCTGATGCGGGGCGCTGTAGCGGCCCACGGCTTCGGTGGTGATCTGGAGCGCCATGCCGGGCAGGGCAATGCCCAGTTCGGCCAGCGCCTCGCGGTAGAGCCCTGCATCCAGCACATGAAGCCCCGCCGCGTCGCGCAGATGCAGGTGCAGCCCGTCAGCGCCCGCTTTCGCGCAAGCACGCGCATCCGCGACGATCTCGGGCAGGGTAAGGGGGAGGGCCGGATGATCGGATTTCATGCGCCGCGCCCCGTTGGGGGCGACCATCAGGCGGGGCAATGCGGTCATGACAGGGCCGCCCCGATGGCGTTGGACAGCTTGTCCACCAACTCGCCGATCTGGTCCTCGCTCAGGATGAAGGGCGGCGCCAGCAGGATGTGATCGCCCTGGCGCCCGTCGATCGTGCCGCCCATCGGATAGCACATCAACCCCGCGTCCATTGCCGCCGCCTTGATCCTTTTGTGGAGCTTGAGGGAAGGATCGAACGGTGTCTTGCCGCCTCTGTCGCTGACCAGTTCCATACCCAGAAACAGACCCCTTCCCCTGATGTCGCCGATATGCGGGTGTTGGGCGAACTGCTCTTGGAGGCGCGCATGGAGCGTCTCGCCGGTGGCCGCGACCTGCGCCAGGGTCTTGCCGTCGGTCAGCCTTGTCAACACGGCCTTGGCGGCGGCCATGGCCATCGGGTGCCCGATATAAGTGTGCCCGTGCTGGAAAAAGCCGGAACCGCGTTCGATCGCGTTATAGATTCGGGAGGAGCACAGCATCGCGCCGACCGGCTGATACCCGGCGCCGAGGCCCTTGGCGACGGTTGCGATATCGGGGACGATTCCATCCTGTTCGCAGGCGAAAAGCGTGCCAGTGCGCCCCATGCCGCACATCACCTCGTCAAGGATGAGCAGAATTCCGTGGCGGTCGCAGATTTCGCGGATCCGCTTGAAATACCCCGGTACGGCGGGCACCGCGCCAAGCGTGGCGCCGACCACCGGTTCTGCGACGAAGCCGATCACGGTTTCGGGGCCGAGGCGTTGCAGCTCTGTCTCAAGCTCGTCGGCGACACGCTGGCCGTAGGCTTCTTGGGATTCGCCCTCCTCGCGGCCGCGATATTCGTAGCAGGGCGAGATATGTCTGGTGTCGATCATCAGCGGGGCGAAGGGTTCGCGCCGCCAGGCATTGCCGCCCGTGGACAGTGCGCCGAGCGTGTTGCCGTGATAGCTTTGGCGGCGCGCGATGAAGCGCGTGCGCTGCGGTTCTCCGCGCTCAAGGAAATATTGCCGCGCCAGCTTCAGCGCCGCCTCGACCGCCTCGGAGCCGCCAGACACCGGATAGACCTTGTCGAGGCCCTCGGGCGCATGGGCCGCCATCAGATCGGCCAATGATTCGGCGGCTTCGGTCGTGAAGAAACCGGTATGCGCAAAGGGCAGCTTTTCGAGTTGCAGGCGGATCGCGTCTTTGACCGTTTCATCGGAGTGGCCAAGACAGGAGACCGCGGCGCCGCCACAGGCATCAAGATAACGTTTTCCATTACGGTCAATGATGTAGCACCCGTCGCCCGTATCGGCCCAGGGCAGGGCGGCGTTGCAGGTGCGGTGGAAAAGGGCGGACATGAGGGGCTCCTGTGGCTGGCAGACGATGTCATCGCGCAAAACGAGGTTTGCATTTCGGGGCTGAATGTGCAAATAAATTTGCAGCGCTAAACATAAAAGCGCGATAAATTTGCAATCAAGCCAACCGGGAGTTGACATGAAGACGCTACTCAACCTGGCCGCCACGGCGGCCCTTGCCTTTGGTGCATCCATCGCCCACGCCGACGATATCGTCGTGGCGACCGACACCGCTTTCGTGCCGTTCGAATTCAAGCAGGACGGAGAATATACCGGGTTCGACATCGACATGTGGAACGCCATCGCCGAAGAACTGGAGCTGGAATACGAACTGCGCCCGATGGATTTTTCGGGGATCATCCCGGCGCTGCAGACCGGGCAGGTCGATGTGGCCCTGGCCGGTATCACCATCAAGCCCGAGCGCGAGGAGGTCATCGACTTCTCGGACGGCTATTATGACAGCGGCTTTCGCCTGATGGTTCCCGCCGACAGCGATATCACGACATGGGACGATCTGGCCGGCAAGACGCTGGCGGTGAAAACCGGCACTTCGGCGTCTGACTGGGCCGAAGAGAACCTGCCCGATACCGAGCTGCGCAAGTTCCCCAATATCGACAATGCCTATCTGGAGCTGCGCACCGGGCGCGTGGACGCCGCGATGCACGACACGCCCAACGTGCTTTACTATATCGCCACCGCCGGTGGCGGGGACGTGAAGGCCGTGGGCGACCAGCAAATGGCGCATCAATACGGCATCGGCTTTCCCAAGGGCAGCGAACTGGTCGGACCGGTGAACGAAGCACTGGCCAAGATGCGCGAAGACGGTCGCTATGACGCGATCTATTCCAAGTGGTTCGGCGGCGACAGCTGATCCCCGACCAAGGCCGGGCCGCAAATGGCCCGGCCCAACCGAAGATTCAACTGACACCCAATTACGGAGGCCTTCCATGGAAACGGACTGGTCCGTCATCGTCGAATTCATCCCCCAGCTTCTGGAGGGAGCGAAAACGACGATCTACATTACCGTGGTCGGCCTGATCGGCGGCCTTGTTCTGGGCACCCTGGCCGGGCTGATGCGCGCCTACGGCGGGCGCATCCTGAACGCGGTCGCATTCACCTATGTCGAGATCATCCGCGGCACACCCATCGTGGTGCAGGTCATGTTCCTCTATTTCGCCCTGCCGGTTCTGGCCGATCTGCGCATTGATCCGATGAGCGCGGCGGTGCTGGCCATCGTGGTCAATGCCGGGGCCTATATCGCGGAAATCGTGCGCGGCGCGTTTTTGTCGATCGGCAAGGGCCTGACCGAGGCCGGGCTGGCGATCGGTCTGCCGCATTGGAAGGTGCTGGTCTATATTGTCGGCCCGCTGGCCTTTCGCCGGTTGATCCCGCCATTGGGCAACCAGTTCATTGTCAGCCTCAAGGATACATCGCTGTTCATCGTGATCGGCGTGGGGGAACTGACCCGCACAGGGCAGGAAATCATGGCATCGAACTTTCGCGCGGTCGAGATATGGACCGCCGTGGCGATCATCTACCTGATCATGACCGGCACGCTGAGCCTGATCCTGCGCACCATCGAAAACCGCATGAGGATCCTATGAGCATCATCGAATTCAAGAACACCTCAAAGCATTTCGGCCCGCTGAAGGTTCTCGATGGCGTGGACCTCTCGATCGAGACCGGCGAGGTCGTCGTGCTGGTCGGCCCGTCCGGTTCGGGGAAATCCACCTTGCTGCGCTGCATCAACGGCCTTGAGACGATCACCAGCGGTGATCTTGTCGTGGATGGCCTGAGCGTGACGGGCGGAAAAAGGCAATTGCGCGAAATCCGGCAGGAAGCCGGGATGGTTTTCCAGCAGTTCAACCTTTTCCCGCAGCTGACCGCGCTGGAGAACGTGGCCTTCGGCCCCTCGAAGGTGCGCGGCCTGAGCCGGGACAAGGCGCGCGCGGCGGCGCTGGACCTGCTGGAAAAGGTGGGCTTGCGCGAAAAGGCGGATCATTACCCCGCCGAGCTTTCGGGCGGCCAGCAGCAGCGCGTGGCGATTGCCCGCGCGCTGGCCGTGAAGCCAAAGGTCATGCTGTTCGATGAGCCGACATCGGCGCTGGACCCGGAACTGAAGCAGGAAGTGCTGAACGTGATGCGGGCGCTGGCCGAAGAAGGCATGACCATGGTTGTCGTCACCCACGAGATGGGGTTCGCCAAGCAGGTGGGCACCCGGCTGATCTTCATGGAGCATGGCCATATCGCCGTTGATGGCAACCCGCGCGAGGTGATCGACTCGCCGCCCAACGACCGGATGAAGGATTTTCTGCAGCATGTCTGAGTCTGCGCTCTCCGAACTTGGCAGTGTCACCGCACATGGCACCCCGCGCCAGATCGGGCGCGCGCTGGGAGAAGCCGGGCGCGCGGCGGTGCGGGATGTCTTGTTGCATGCCGATTACTGGCATGCGGTGACCGACAGCGCCCATGCAGGCGCGGTGCGACGCATGGGGGACACGCTGCGCAGCGTGTTTCCGGCGGTATGGGAGGAATTGCAGGGCCTTGCGGAGGGGCTTGGCCTGCCGCTTGAACAGGTGGTGGCCTGGAACTGCCGGGGCGATCTCATGTCCAATGTGCCCGATGGATGCACCACGGTTCAGATCCCCGGCGACAGCCCGGTGATCGGACATAACGAGGATGGCTTGCCGGGTTTTCGGGGACATGCCTTTGTTGCCCGGCTGACGCCGGATGACGGCCCGGCGCTGACATCCTTCTGCTATCCGGGTTCGTTGCCCGGTCATACCTTCGGCATCAATGATGCGGGGCTGGTGCAGGCGGTCAACAATCTGCGCCTGCACAATGTGGCCGCGCAGGTGCCGCGGATCGGGCTGGGGCGCGCCGTGCTTGCCTGCAGCTCGCTGGACGAGGCGCTGGCCGGGCTGGACCGCCATAACGCCAGCGGCGGTTTCCACATGACGCTGGCCCAGGCGGGCGATCCGCGGGTGATGAGCGTGGAATTCGGCGCCGGTGCCTGTTCGGCCCAGGCGATCGAGGCGCCGTCGGTCCATGCCAATCACGCGCTCCACCTCGGGCTTGCAGGCACTGGCCAGACCGTCACCCGGTCGTCACGCGACCGGCAGGTGCGCGGGCTGGACATGCTGGAGGGTGGCGTGCGCGATCCGCTGACCATCCTGCGGGACGTGTCGGGACCGGGTCTGCCGATCCACAGATGCCAGCCGGATGATCCGGACAATGAGAATACGCTTGCCACGGCCCTGTTTCACATAGGACGATCCAAGGTGGAATGGAGCATCTATGACCAGAACTCGGACCAGCCGGTCTTTGCAAGCCACTGACGGTGCCGCTGGCGAAAAGGCCGCGCCACCGCAAGACGTGCAGGAATTGCGCGACCTGATGCTGCGTATCGCGCGCAAGGAAGCGCATCTTTCGCTTGGGCCAAAGGCGCAGAAGGCGCTGGCGGACATCCTCGATCTTCGCGGCGACCCGGCGCTGTTGTCGATCACCGCAATGGCTGAGAAGCTGTCGGTAAACCCGTCCACGCTGACCCGGCTGGCCCGCAATCTGGGCTATCCCGGTTTCGGCGCATTCCAGCAGGTCTTGCTGGATGCGTCGATGTCGGCCCCCGGAGATTTCTACACCCGGCAGGCGCAGGCCGCGCTGGCGGGCGAGGATGCCACGGGGATGGGCGGCATCGCGCGGCTTTGCCGCGAGAACCAGGCGAATATCGAGCGCTTCCTTGAAGGTTGCGATATCGAGCAGTTCCATGCGGCGACTGAACTGATCACCTCGGCGCCGCGTGTCATGGTGCATGGAATTCGCCAGTTCCATGCCTTTGCGGGTTTCCTGGCCTATGGGCTGAGGATGATCCGGTCGGACGTGCATGTGCTGGATTCCAACAATCTCGGCGTTGCCGAAGGGCTTGCCGCGATGGGCCAGGACGATGTGCTGATCTCGGCCAGTTGCGCGCCTTATTCGGCGCAGGTGGCGCAAACGGCGCGCGCCGCCGCCGGGCACGGCGTAAAGGTCGTGGCCGTCACCGACAGTGCCAGCTCGCCGCTGGCGGCGGTATCGCGCGCCGCGATCCTTGTTCCGCATCAGACCAGCTTTCTGTCGAATTCCCTGACCACCTTTATCCTGGCGGCCGAATGCCTGATCAACGGCTGCGGAGCCGTCTCGCCCGAGCAAACCAAGCGTGCCCTTTCGAGCCGGGATGACATGATCAAGAAACTCAATATCGAGATATAGTTATCCGCCGGCGGGCAGGGGCATGGGCCAATCCGGCAGGCGGACAGACGGAACCAGAGTCGGCTTTCGCGCGTTGAGTGAGGTCGAATCTGTTGGAGGCATCGATGAACGTTCAATCCCACCGCGCCGATGTGGCGGTGCTGGGGGCCGGGACCGCCGGCCTGGCCGCGCTGCGCCATGCCCGTCGAGAAGGGGCGAGCACACTACTGATCGACCCGGAGTTTGCAGGCACAACCTGTGCCACCGTGGGCTGTATGCCCTCAAAGCTGTTGATCGCCGCCGCCGAGGCGGCAGAGAGCGTGAGGCACGCGGCCGAGTTCGGAATTCATGCCGACCCGCGTGTCAACGGGCGCGAGGTCATGCAGCGGGTGCGCAGGCTGCGAGATGATTTCGCACAAGGCGTCCGCGACGATATCGCCGAACTTCCCGAAGGTACCTGCATCCGGGCCTCTGCCCGTTTCGAGGCGCCGGGGGTTCTGGCGCTGGACAATGGCGCGCGCGTCGAGGCCCGCAGCGTGGTCATCGCTACCGGCGCCGCTTCGGCTTTGCCCGCGCCATATGAGGCGGTGAAGGAACATATCCTGACCAATGCCACGATTTTCGAGCTGGATGACCTGCCCGAAACGCTGGGCGTGATCGGGGCCGGGCCACTGGGGCTGGAGCTGGCTCAGGCGATGCACCGGCTGGGCGTTCGGGTCGAAGTTTTCGATGCCGGTGAGCAGCTTGCTGCCTTGCCCGAAGAGACCAGCAAGGCGCTGTTCGAGACACTGACCCAGAGCTTTCCCATCCATCTGAACTGCAAGCCCGACCCCGCGCCGCATCCCGACGGGGTCGCCTTGGGCTGGGAGGACGGCGAGGCGCGGTTCGACAAGATCCTGATGGCTGCAGGGCGGCCCCCGAACCTGAAGGCGCTGGCGCTTGAGAATGCCGGGTTGGAGCTGGATGATCACGGCACCCCGCATTTCGACCCGACAACGATGCAATGCGGCGACGCGCCGGTGTTCATCGCGGGCGATGCCAATCACGACCGGCCGCTACTGCACGAAGCATCCCAGGAGGGCACGATCGCGGGGCGCAATGCCGCCGCCTTTCCCGATCTGCGCAGCACGGCGCGCAAGGTCGCGTTCAGTATCGCGTTTACGCACCCCGCCGCAGCGGTAATCGGGACGATCCCAGAACAGGGTGACAGCGAACATGTCACCGGCGAGGTGGATTTTTCGGATCAGGGGCGCGCGGTGGTGATGGGGCAGGCGCATGGCCTTGCCCGGATTCATGCGCGCGTCGGCGACGGCAAGCTGGTGGGTGCGTCGCTTTGTGCGCCGGAGGGCGAGCATCTGGCGCATCTTCTGGCGTGGCTGATCCAAGGCGGCACCACGGCAAGCGAGGCGCTGGATCTGCCCTTTTATCACCCGACGCTCGAGGAAGGTCTGAAGACCGCACTGCAGGATATCTGCGCGAAATGCGGGCAGCAAAGGCCCTGGCAGCGCGATGATGATCCGCTGCCGGGTTCAGGGTGCGGCATTCAGTAGTTTGCCGGGGGATCGCTTGCCGGGAAGGTCTGATCGTTTTCCTCGTCGACCTCGTCCCAACTTTTCGGCGGGTTCTCCATCTGCTTGGGCCCGGCTTCGCGGACCGCTCTGTGATCGAGCGCGGAGCCAGGGCCCTGAGGGGGAAGATCCTCGGGCAGATCGCCGGGTTGCTTGGTGTTCCACTCGCCTTCGGTATTGGCGTTCACGTCAACGCGGTGCCGCCCGGCGGGGTCGATCTGCTGAGCAGTCTGGTTGATCATGTTGCCCTCTTGGCGCTGAACCTCGGTCGGGATGGTCCGGGTGGTTTTTTCCGTATCTGTCATGGTGTTTCCTTTCGTAGGATGTGACCGGCGGCGGATCGTTCCGCACATGCCCTCAGGTGGCCTCAAGGGCGGCGCGTGCGGAACTTTGATCCGGCTTTTCTGATGTGCTTGGTCTGCGTCGTCAGGTATGCGCGCCGCCCGGTTGGGCGATCTTTTCCAGAGCCGCACCGGCGTCGTCGTCGCTGCCGCGCTGGGCGATGTCTCCCAGTGACACAATGCCGACCAGCCGCTTTTCGCTGCGCGACACGACCGGGATGCGGCGAATTTGCTGACTGCCAAGGTTTTGCACGACGGCTTGGGTCTCTTCGTCGTCATAGCAGTAGCGCACGTCTTGGGTCATCGCGTCGCGCACCAGCGTGTTGGGCGTCTTGCCCAGACCGGCGCCCCGAAGCGCGATATCACGGTCAGTGATCATGCCGACCATGCGGTCGTCTTCGCCGACGGGCAGGAAACCCAGATCGGATTTTTCCATGATCGCTGCCGCCTCGCCGATGGTCTGGTTGGGGGTTACGGTGATCGGGTTGCGCGTCATGAGTTCTGAAATCTGCATCTCGGTCCTCCTTTGGTCCTTGGATCGGTATCCTGACATGAAACGCAAAAGGGGCGGTCGATGTTCCTGCGTGTTCAGGGTCATCCGCATAATTCCGATGGAACATTTCCGCGCCGCCGCGGTTGAACTCAAAAAGGGGAAAGGAGATTATCAATGAGTCCGTCCGATACCGACCCGCAAAGAGAGAAACGCCGCCATCGCGTGCCGCTGATCATCATGGGGCTTGCCGTGGTTTTCGGGGTTGGCATGATTCTTTTATGGATCACCGAGGAGGCAGTCATGGCGCCGGGTCCGGAGGCGAGCGAGCAAGAGGCTCCTGCGGCCGAGCTTTCGGAAGGCGATGTGAACGTGCCCGCCGACGCGCTGACCGAGACGGTCGAGCCAGGTGATGGCGAGGTCGTGATCGAAGAATAGAAACCGCGCGCGGCCCTGCGCATGTAACAGCGGGACGCGCAAGACGAGGGTCCACGGCATGCCAGCTACAGCAATCCATAAAGGGCGGAAATGGTGCGCGTCACGCGGGCGCAAGACCGCGTCATGAGGTCGCTTGACGCATATGAAAAGAAGCGCGATTTCGACGTCACGCCCGAGCCGCGCGCAGAGCTGCTTGAGGCAGGCGGTAATCGGCTGTCATTTGTGGTGCAAAAGCACGATGCCAGCAGCCTGCATTATGATTTCAGGCTGGAACTGGGCGGCGTGCTGCTGTCCTGGGCGGTGACCAAGGGGCCATCGGCCGATCCGTCGCAAAAACGCCTTGCGGTCAGGACCGAAGACCACCCCGTCGCTTACGGGGCGTTCGAGGGTACGATCCCCGAAGATGAATATGGCGGCGGCACCGTGATGCTGTGGGATAGCGGCTGGTGGGAGCCCCTGCACGACCCCGCGGAGGGTTTGAAAGAGGGCAAGCTGCATTTTCGTCTGCATGGCGCGCGCATGAAAGGCGGCTGGGCGCTGGTGCGAATGGGTGACGAGGACGGCGAAAAGAACGAGAACTGGCTGCTGATCAAGGAACGCGATGATTTTGCAGGCTCGGGCGCCGAAACGCTGACCGATAAGTTCAAGACAAGCGTAACGACCGGACGGGCGATGCGAGACATAACGGAGGGGAACACCCCCGCGCCCCCAAACCACGACAAGCCGCGGCCCCGGTTTCGCAAAGTGCAGCTTGCCACGCTCAAGGATGCGCCGCCCGAGGGTGAGACCTGGCAGCACGAGGCCAAGCTGGACGGTTATCGCTGCGTGATCGCGCTGGGCAAGGGCGGTGTGCGGCTTTATTCGCGCAACGGTAAGGACTGGTCCGACCGGTTCGCTGTGCTGAGCGAGCCGGCGGCCGCGCTTGACTGTGACTCGGTGCTGATCGACGGCGAAGTGATCGCCGGGCGCGGGGGCGGTGATTTCTCGACGTTGCAAAAGGCACTGAAGACCGGCGATGCGCTGACCTGTTATGTCTTCGACTGCATGGTTCTGGATGGCGAGGACCTGACCGAAAAGCCCCTTTCCGAGCGGCGCAAGGCGCTGGAGAAACTGTTCAAGGGCCTGCCACCGCGCGGCCCGCTTCGGCTTAGCCCGATCATCGAGGAGGAGGGCGCCGCCGCGCTGGCGGCAATGTGCGATGCGGGCGGCGAGGGGATCATCTCGAAACGCCGCGATGCGCCCTATCGCGGCGGGCGCAGCATGGCCTGGATCAAATCCAAATGCATCCGGCGGGCCGAATTCGTGATTGCGGGCTGGTCACCTTCAGACAAGCCGGGGCGGCCCTTTGCCTCGTTGGTGCTGGGTAGCTATGAGCGCGGCAAACTGGTCTATCGTGGCCGCGTCGGCACCGGATTCGACGAGGACGATTTCGAGGAGCTGAAGACGGCGCTTTCATCGCTTGGCCGAAAATCAGCGCCTTTTGACGGCGAATTGCCGTCCGAGGTGAAAGACGCAAACTGGGTGACGCCCAATCTGGTCGTCGAGGCCGAATATACCGAATTCACCAGCGAAGGCCGGATTCGCCATGGTGTTTATCAGGGCCTGCGCGAGGACAAGGAGGCCAAGGACGTGAGCGCCAAAGCGGAAGCCGAGACAGACAGCGAAAGCGATGACGGGCGCCGGATTGGCGGCGTGCGGGTGTCAAGCGTCGGGCGGGTCGTCTATCCCGAGGCCGCTTTGACCAAGGGCGAGGTGGCCGAGCATTACGACCGTGTGGGCGAGCGGATGCTGGACCATGCCGCCGACCGCCCGCTGTCGCTGCTGCGCTGTCCGGACGGGATTTCTGGCGACTGTTTCTTCCAGAAACACGCGGGCAAGGGATTTCCCGAGGCGATCAAGACCATGCCGATCGAGGAAAAGGACGGCGACGTGGAAGACTACATGTATGTCACCACGACCGAGGGTCTGATCGCAGCGGCGCAAATGGGGACGCTGGAGTTCCATATCTGGGGCGCGGCGCGCGACCGGATCGAGCGCCCCGACCGTCTGGTGTTCGATCTTGACCCTGACGAGAGCCTGGAATTTGCGCGGGTCAAGGCGGCGGCAAGGCAGGTCCGCGATGGTCTGGACGCCTGCGGCCTGCAATCGGCGGCGATGATGACCGGAGGCAAGGGAATCCATGTGGTTGTGCCCCTGCGCCGGATTTCGGGCTGGGATCGGGTGAAGGACTTTGCCCGCACCTTCGCGCAGACATTGGCGGAGCGCGACCCGGATGCCTTTACCGCGACCATGTCGAAGTCAAAGCGCAAGGGGCGGATCTTCATCGACTGGCTGCGCAATGAACGCGGCGCGACCGCAATCGCGCCCTATTCGCTTCGCGCCCGACCCGGAGCCGCCGTGGCGGCGCCGGTGTCCTGGGAGGAGCTGGACGATCTGACCCGGCCCGACGGTTTTCATGCGGGCGACATGGAGGCGCGGCTTGCGCGCCCCTGTCCCTTGAACGCGCCAGAGGCGCGGGGCATCGGCACCGGCGCCATGAAGGCGCTGGACGATTGGTCAAAGGGCTGAATCCGAAAACGGCGGAGCCCGCGAGAGGGTTGCGTTGCCTTGGGTTCAGGGCGGGCGCGCTGCACGCGCCCGGCATGTTTCAGATCATCGGTGCGCCGCCGGTCACCGCGATGGTGGCCCCCGACGTATAGCTGGACCGGGGATCGGCCAGCATCACATAGGCCGGGGCCAGCTCGGCGGGTTGGGCCGGGCGGCCCATCGGTTTGTCCTGTCCGAACCCCGCCACGGACTTGGCGGGCAGGGTCGAGGGGATCAGCGGCGTCCAGACCGGCCCCGGCGCAACGCAGTTCACGCGGATGCCGCGTTCTGCAAGCATCTGGGCCAGCCCGGCGGTGAAGTTCTGCACCGCCCCCTTGGTGGCGGCATAGGCCAGAAGGCCGGGATTGGGCCTGTCCGAGTTGATCGAGGCGGTATTGATGATTGCGCCGCCCTTGCCCATCACGGGTGCGGCGGCCTTGCACAGGTAGAACATCGAGTGGACGTTGGTGCGGAACGTCATCTCCCATTCGTCGTCGGAGATGTCCTCGAGCGCCTCGAAATGCATCTGGTGGGCGGCGTTGTTCACAAGGATATCGAGCCGACCGAATGCCTCATGCGTGTCGCGCACCAGCGCGCGGCAATGATCGCCCTTGCAGATGTCGCCGGGCATCACGTAGGCGGTGCGCCCGGCCTCTTCGACGAGCGCGCGGGTCACGTCCGCCTCTTCGTGCTCATCGAGGTAAGAGATCATCACATCGGCGCCCTCACGCGCATAGGCCAGTGCCACGGCGCGACCGATGCCGCTGTCGGCGCCGGTGATCAGGGCGGCCATGCCCTCGAGCCGGCCCGAGCCCTTGTAGCTTTGTTCGCCGTGATCGGGGCGCGGTTGCATCTGGTCGGTGGCGCCGGGAACGCCTTGCTGCTGTTCGGGAAAGGGTGG